>CABRZK010000239.1 GCA_902475415.1 uncultured Eubacterium sp. | reverse complement strand
TGCGGATGAGGGCGAAAGTGTGGTAGAAAAAGACGTGACCATGCGTCAGGAAGCGGATACCAGGAATACAGTGGAAAATAGCAGTACAGTTGGAGCTGTTTCGAACAGAGAAAGCAGTGAAACAACAGTTTTTACACAGAACAACGGGGATGAGACGCCTTTTGTAAACAAAGAAATATTGCCAGGAATCAACGGGGTACTGGTTGTTGCGCAGGGAGGGGATGATTCTGCTGTAAGAAAAAATATTTCCGAGGCTGTGGAGGCATTATTTGATCTGGATGTACATAAAATAAAGATAGTTAAAATGAAAACGAAGGGAGCATCCAATTGAAAAAAATATTTCGAAAAAATCAGATTATTATTACCGCATTGGCATTGATGATCGCAGTGGCTGGTTATATCAGCTATACAAGAACGAATGTAAAAGAAAATGAAGCTGTACAGACAGCAGGAGATGCGGTAGAAGATACATATGATATTTCAGAAGAAGGGCAGATTGGAGAAATTTTTACCGATACGGAAGATCCGACGCAGACGGCCAGCGCGACAGAGGGGCAGACAGAAGGAGATGCTGGTCAGACAGAACAGAATGCCCAGGAACAAAAGGATCAGGGTTCCACAGAAGACATCAAAAATCCAGGAGAAACAGTACAGACCTCTGCAGAAGCCCAGAGTCTTGCTTTTGCGGCGGATGTAAAGCTGAACCGGGAACAGGTTCGTTCCAAAAACAAAGAAACGCTGCTGGATATTATTAACAATACTTCTATCACAGAGGCGCAGAAACAGGATGCCATTGATTCCATGATTCAGATGACCGATGTGGCAGAACGGGAAAATGCGGCTGAAATTCTTCTGGAGGCGAAAGGGTTTTCTGATGTGGTAGTAAGTATTACAGATCAGGAAGCAGATGTGGTGTTGAATATGGGAGATGTGACAGATGCAAAACGGGCGCAGGTGGAAGATATCGTGAAACGAAAAACAGGTATATCCGCTGAAAACATTGTAATTACCCCGTTAAGTCAGACGGCGGAGTAAGCCCGGATTCTGGAAAATGATGGCAGAAAGATCTGGGTGAGGAATCGGAGCTAGTGCAGTTATTTAAGAAACGTTGTACTAGACAGGATGCATATGAAAAAATTGCGGTAATGAGAGGATTTGATAAACAGAAAAGAGAGGAATGTGTTATACTGTAGGCAAAGAAATGAGAAGGAGGAACAGCAGATGAAACGTGTGTTTTTAATTGTTCTGGACAGTTTTGGAATCGGGGAAATGCCAGATGCTGCAAACTATGGCGATGCCGGCAGCAATACGCTAGGAACGGTAGCGAAAAGTCCGGAATTTTCCATGCCAAATATGGAAAAACTGGGCTTATTCAACATCGACGGAGTGACAGCGAAACCGCAATATAAAGATCCGACAGGTGTTTTTGCAAGAATGCAGGAACAGTCTGCTGGAAAAGATACAACAACCGGGCATTGGGAAATTGCCGGACTGATTTCGAAAAAACCGATGCCGACATTTCCGAATGGTTTTCCGGAGGAAATGCTGGAAGAATTTTCAAAAGCTACCGGGCGCGAGGTGTTGTGTAATAAACCATATTCCGGTACACAGGTGATTCAGGATTATGGGGATGAACATGTGAAGAGTGGTGCACTGATTGTCTATACATCTGCGGATTCTGTTTTTCAGATTGCGGCGCACGAAGAGGTTGTCCCGGTGGAAGAATTATATCGTGACTGTGAGATTGCCCGCGGGATGCTTACGGGAGATCTGGGCGTGGGCAGAGTCATTGCGCGTCCTTTTATTGGAACGTCAGGTCATTATACCAGAACTTCCAGAAGACATGATTTTTCACTGGAACCACCGAAGGATACGATGCTGGACGTACTCAAAGAAGCAGAATATGATGTCATCGGTGTAGGAAAGATCAATGATATTTTTGCAGGAAAAGGGATTACAGAGTTTGTGCGGACGCAGGATAACGCAGATGGAATTGAAAAGACACTGGAATATATGGAACGGGAGTTTCAGGGGCTTTGCTTTGTTAATCTGGTGGATTTTGATATGCTCTACGGACATCGAAATGATGTGCCGGGATATGCAAAGGCGCTGACTTATTTTGACCGTCAGCTGCCACGGATTCTTTCCGCGATGGAACCGGATGATCTGCTGATGATAACGGCTGACCATGGCTGTGATCCTGGAACACCGTCCACGGATCATTCCAGAGAGTATACGCCATTTCTCATGTATGGTAAAAATCTTGAAAAAGGGAAAAATATGGGAACGAGAGACAGTTTTTCCGATATTGGTGCAACGGTGCTGGATTATTTTGGCCTGTCAGGGAATATTTCAGGCAAGAGCATGCTGTAAGTTGTAGTTTAAGCATGCAGAGTTTTCTGATACAGATATGTTTGCATGGACGGGAAAATAAGATGCTGTATGTGTGAGCGGTAATTGATGGAAAGGTTTAGCAGATCAGCTGCACAAGTTAACAACAAGCTGTACAGGTTCGCTCTTGACAAGATGTATGCCCCTTGTTTACAATAGATAAGATTGAGCAAAAAGAAACGAATGATAGCATAAAGTTGGAGGACTGAATTTGGCTGATTTACGCAAAGAGATAGAAAAAAGAAGGACATTCGCGATTATTTCCCATCCGGATGCCGGAAAGACAACACTGACAGAAAAATTTCTGTTATACGGAGGAGCTATCAATCTGGCTGGATCCGTAAAGGGAAAAGCAACTGCACGTCATGCAGTTTCAGACTGGATGGAGATTGAAAAACAGAGAGGTATTTCTGTTACGTCATCCGTACTTCAGTTTGAATATGATGGATTTTGCATTAATATTCTGGATACACCGGGACATCAGGACTTCTCAGAGGATACTTATCGTACTCTGATGGCAGCAGATTCTGCAGTTATGGTTATCGATGGTTCTAAAGGTGTTGAGGCACAGACACGTAAATTATTTAAAGTATGTGTTATGCGCCATATTCCAATTTTTACATTTATTAATAAGATGGATCGTGATTCAAATGATCCTTTTGATTTGCTGGATGAGATTGAGAAGGAGCTTGGAATCGCAACCTGTCCGATCAACTGGCCGATTGGTTCCGGTAAAAATTTCAAAGGCGTTTATGACCGTAATACCAAAAAGGTTATGACATTCTCGGATACATTAAAAGGAACCAAAGAAGGCGAGGAGAGAGAATTTGATCTCGATTCAGAGGAATTACTTGCTGAAATCGGGGAAGAATACAAAGAGCAGCTGGAAGAAGAAATTGAACTGTTAGATGGTGCCAGTGCCGAGTTTGATATGGATCTTGTTTCCAAAGGTCAGCTTTCACCGGTATTTTTCGGATCTGCGCTGACAAACTTTGGTGTGGAGACATTTTTGCAGCATTTCCTGCAGATGACAACTTCTCCGCTTCCGAGAAAATCAGATCATGGCGAGATTGATCCGTTCTCAGAAGATTTCAGTGCATTTGTATTTAAGATTCAGGCAAATATGAACAAAGCGCATCGAGACAGAATCGCGTTTATGCGTATCTGTTCCGGTGAGTTTAAGGCCGGTATGGAAGTATTCCATGTACAGGGCAATAAGCAGATGAAGCTTTCGCAGCCGCAGCAGCTGATGGCACAGGAACGTAAGATCGTAGAAGAAGCGTATGCCGGAGATATTATCGGTGTATTTGATCCGGGTATTTTCTCCATTGGTGATACACTGACAACTGCAAAAGAAAAATTTGCATTTGAAGGAATTCCGACTTTCGCTCCGGAGCATTTTGCAAGAGTACGTCAGTTAGATACCATGAAGAGAAAACAGTTTGTCAAAGGTATTTCCCAGATTGCCCAGGAAGGTGCGATCCAGATTTTCCAGGAGTACAATACCGGTATGGAAGAGATTATCGTCGGCGTTGTCGGTGTCCTGCAG
>CABRZK010000238.1 GCA_902475415.1 uncultured Eubacterium sp. | reverse complement strand
ATGTATGTCCTGTAGCATCAACTACATACCATTTTCTTTCAACTTTGTCCGGGTTGGCCATGAATGTGTTATTCATTGATTTTTCCTCCTTGAATAAATTTGCGGCTTCCACAAATGTGAATGTCCGGACACATCTGCTTCCTGCCTGTTAATTTTGAATAATGTGTCTGCATTATCCGGGTTTTGTTTTCTCTGACTTGTGGAGAATCATCAAAAACTCTGCCCTGCGGTCGGGTCCCAACCGACTGCCTATATATGAAATGCTTTTTTGCACACAAAAAACACTCTTTGTCAGACTTGTATATTATATTACAGCAGCATTGCTGTGTCAACGATTTTTTCCGGGAAAATTGTACTTTTTCAGTTCACAGTTTTTGATTCCGAATCTGGCGAATTCTTCATTGCTCATATCCCGGAAATACGATTCGATAACTCTGGAGATTCCATTGTGCGCCACCAGCAGATAGGTTTTTCCATCTTCCCTTGCCTTCAGATCATCCAGAAGATTGTAGATTCTCTGGCAGAGGTGCAGCATCGTCTCACCGCCTTCATAACTGCAGATAAAATTGGTCTTTGCTTTCTGGAATTCCGGTGCATTTCTCGGTGAGGTTCCTTCATATTTTCCAAAATTCTGCTCTTTCAGCCGTGGTTCCTCTGTCACCGGGATACCGGTAATCTCAGAAATATGTCTGGCGGTATCTGCCGCACGGATTAAAGGCGAATACAGAATCTCGTCAATCTGCAGTCCCTCCTCCAGAATCTTCTGTCCTAACGCGATGGCCTGCTCATGTCCATACGGAGTCAATGCAATATCTGTCGAACCACAGATTTTATTTTCCACGTTCCAGAATGTCTGTCCGTGTCGTGTAAAATATACACATTTTTCATTTCCGTCCATTTTTCCACCTCTGTTCTTATTCTGTTCATATCTTCTTCCCGACAAACGTTTTTACAATACTGTCATCTGTTAAGCATCACCATTATAATGATGCATTTTCATTACAACTGCAGCATCATTTTTCAAAAATTGTCATCCTTCAAACATCACTGTGTTATTTTTCAAAATTACTTATCTGCTAATTCTTCACAATGTTTCAAAAGGCTTTCCGGTGGAATCTCATATTCAATCCCGATCATTGTCAGTCCGTGTGCCGGAGCTGTCGGTCCTGCTGTCTTCCGGTCTTTTGCATCCAGAATTGCCGGAATATCCTCCGGCGCGATTTTTCCGATTCCCACGTCAAACAATGTGCCTGCAATAATACGCACCATATTATAGAGGAAACCGCTTCCGGTAATCCGAATCGTCAGCAATTCTCCTTCCTGTTTTAACTCACAGGAATAAACCGTCCGCGTTGTATCTTCCACTGCGGTATTTACCGAACAGAAGCTTTTGAAATCATGGGTGCCTTCCAACTGTTTTGCAGCCTGACACATTGCTTCTATATCTAATTTCCGATACACAAACCAGGTATCCAGACGTCGCTGCGGCATCGGAAATTCACGGTTCAGAATACGGTATTCATATGTTTTTCGACTGTTGCAATGGCGCGGATGCCAATCTGACGGTACTTCGCTGGAATTCTGCACGACAATATCGTCCGGCAGACGCTGATTAAGCGCATAGGAAATCTTTTCTGCCGGCATTCGTGCATTTGTGTCAAAAACAGCCACATTTCCGTAAGAATGTACACCGGAGTCCGTGCGACTTGCCCCAATCACTGTAATCTCTTCTTTTAACAGCTTACTCAATTCCCGATTCAATACGCCTTCAATTGTAATTCCGTTCGGCTGCACCTGCCAGCCACAGTAATTGGTGCCATCGTAAGCAACTACAAGTTTTACTCGTTTCACACGCTCCTCCATCACAGAAAAATCCGAATCACAATAATGACCGCCAGATATACCACTATAATCGCATATGCTTTATAATCTACGGAAATGTAACGCAACGGTTTCATCTTCGTCCGTCCCTCGCCACCATGGTAGCAACGGGCTTCCATGGCTGTCGCCAGATCGTTGGCACGACGGAATGCCGATACAAAAAGCGGTACCAGAATTGGAACCATTGCTTTCGCTCTCTGCACAATGCTTCCTTCTTCGAAGTTCGCTCCTCTTGCCATCTGCGCTTTTTTGATCTTATCCGCTTCTTCCGCCAGAATCGGAATAAAACGCATGGCAATCGACATCATCATGGCAATTTCATGCACAGGAATGCCGATTTTTGATAACGGTTTTAATCCTTCTTCCAGTCCGTCCGTCAGTTTATTCGGCGTCGTTGTCAGTGTCATGACAGAAGTTCCGACAACCAGGTAAACCAGTCGGATAGTAAAAAATACCGTGTTGCTGACACCCTGATTTGTAATATGGATAAACTTCCATGCAAAATAGGTATCAGATCCCTGGGTAAAAAACATGTTACACACAGCTGTGATAACTACCAGTACCCAAATCGCTCGCACACCTTTCAGCATAAAGGAAAACGGAACATGTGACAACTTTATGGCTACAAGCAAAAACAAAGTCACTACGATAAATCCTACGATATCATGAAACAGAAACAGAGACACAATATACATCAGTGTCGCCAGCAGTTTCACTCTGGGATCCAGTCTGTGAATCACAGATTCTGTTGGATAATATTGTCCAAGTGTAATATCCTTTAACATAATTTCATAATCTCTTTCTTCGCTTCTTCTATCGTTGTGACGGATGTATTGACTGCAAATCCTGCTTTTTCCAGATCCTTCATCAGGTAGGTCACCTGCGGTACAGCCAGTGATACCTGCTCCAGTTCCTCTACATGGGTAAATACTTCTGCCGGCGTTCCATCCAGCATCAGGCTTCCATGATTCAGCACAATGATCCGATCCACATAATTGGCCACATCTTCCATGCTGTGTGACACAAGCAGAACCGTCATTTTCATTTTTTCATGTAATTCACGAATCAGTTCAAACAGCTCATCCCTGCCTTTTGGATCCAGGCCGGCCGTCGGCTCGTCCAGAATCAGCACTTTCGGATTCATGGCAATGACACCTGCAATAGCTGCACGCCTTTTTTGTCCACCGGATAATTCAAATGGTGACATCTCCCAGGATTTCTCCGGCAGTTTCACCCGTACCAGAGCTTCTCTTGCTTTCTCCAACGCTTCTTCTTCTGAAAATCCCTGATTTTTCGGTCCATAGGCCGCATCTTTTAATACGGTCGTTTCAAAAAGCTGATATTCCGGATACTGAAACACCAGTCCGACTTTCCCTCTGAGGCTGCGCATGGAATATCCCGGTGCGTAAATGTCCTCTCCATCATAATAAATATGCCCTTCCTGGGCTTTAATCAGGCCATCCAGCAACTGGATCAGCGTAGATTTTCCGGAACCGGTATGACCTATAATGCCAACAAACTGTCCTTCTTCAATTTCCAGATTCAAATCTTTCAATGCATGAATCTCATATGCACTGCCTGGTGCATAGGTATAACTCAGGTTTTCGATTTTAATTGACATATTGCCTCCACCAGTTCCTGTCTGCTTAAGATTCCATCCGGAATCGGCAGACCTTCCTTTTTCAGTTCCCAGGCCAGACGTGTAATCTGCGGAACATCCAGACCATAATGCAGCAGTGTCTCTACCTGTGAGAAAATCTCCCGCGGTGTTCCCTGCATCACCACATGTCCGTTGTCCATGACAAATACATAATCCGCATCAATGACCTCTTCCATATAATGCGTGATTAGAATGACCGTTACATCTTTCTGACGGTTCAGACGGTGCACGGTATTTAATACTTCTTTGCGTCCATTCGGATCCAGCATGGCTGTCGGCTCGTCCATAATAATGCATTTTGGCTCCATGGCTACCACACCGGCAATGGCCACACGCTGTTTCTGTCCGCCGGACAAACGGTTCGGAGAATGATAACGATAAGCAGTCATGCCAACTGCTTC
>CABRZK010000237.1 GCA_902475415.1 uncultured Eubacterium sp. | reverse complement strand
TTCTTCTTCGTATCGAGTAGATCTCAGTCCCCATATATTCAGACAAATGACAGAGGCTGTTTTTCCATTTGTATGGATTTCAAAATACGGGTCCGCATTATATTGCAGATAAAATGATGGATTATTGATATTTTCCACCTGCTCACTTCGAATCTTATAATCTTCTTTTTTCGGTCCATTATCCTGTACTATGAGCATTGCATTCTTTCTGTCTGCATATAATTCCTGAATTGCCATGTCCCTGTAGAAATGCAGATACAGTCTTCCTTTTTCCGTTGGAATTTTCATTTTATATCCCTGACAGTTCAGTGTCTGATCTAATGCCTTCCAGACCCACTTCACTCCACACAGCTCAAACTCAATTTCCGGTTCCTGTCCGACAAACATCTCCAGTTCTACCTCACAGGCCTTTGTCTGAATATCAGATAAAATATTTTCAGGTGCCAGAAGTCGGACTTCCGGCCATACGTCTGGTCCCTGACGAAATCTCATGAGAAATTCAAACTTTTTATCAATATGCTCATTATGCCACTGTCTAACCCACACTCGCAGATTATCCATCTGTGCAGCTGGCTTTATCTGTTCTCCTGAAAAAACGGATGGAATACTGATTGCATTAGATGATGCAACACCTTCACACGTTTTTTTCGCAGTCTGACCTAGAATCCAGATTTTTCCATCTTCTTCAAATTCTATTTGTTTTTCGACATCTCCAATCCATTTATCTGATTTCCGGCAGTTGATTTCAATTTCTTCTAACTCATTCTCCTCGGATTTCCAGTGCAGCAGATCCTTGCTTACAAGTCTCATAGCTGTTTGATTTTCTTCATTTCCTGTCAGTGAACATGGATCGGTTACACAATCTAAAACCCACTGTTCTCCTGCTTTTTTTACACTGTTCAGTTCCTGGATACATCCGGTTGGCGGCATATAATGAATGACAGACTTAGACAGTTCTCTTCTTCTCTGTTTTTCCGGATCATCAGAAAGTTCTATTGCATTGATCCATCTGTTCGCCGGACCTTCTGCCTGAATATCGTCCCCGAAAAAATCTTTCAGGGGATATGCCATCCAATAGTCCACTCTTGTCTTAGATACTTTCATCTGAATAGTTTCTTTTTTTCCAGTACTGTCTGAAATAGTTATAATACATGGATCTGCATTCTCTTCATAAGGAATGCGCAACCAGTTTTCTTCGTGCTTTTTCAGAAAATGCTTTTTCATTTCTGTCTCTGTTCCTTTCTGTTAGCAATCTTCTTTATTCCACTACGTCAATCTTTTTACTTCTGTAAACTTCTTTCAACAGCTCCAGCTGTTTTTCATCAGGTGCTTCAAACATCTGCTGATTCACTCCGACATGTTTTGCTTTTTCAACTCCAAAATCATGATACGGCAAAAATTCCACACTCTTGATGTTTCTTCCAAGAGCTGCAAAAAAATCTGCTGTTGCAACAGCATTTTCTATCTCATCATTGATTCCTTTTATAATTGGAAGCCTGATCATGATCGGTCTGTAATTCACCAGTTTTTTCAGATTCTCTTTGATCAGGGTATTTTCTGTTCCTGTATATTCTTTATGTTTTTCATTGTCAAACATCTTAAAATCTACAAGAAACAGATCTGCACATTCTGTCATTCTGTGTATCACTTTCCAAGGAAAAGCAAGTGCTGTTTCAAAAGCAACTGAAATATGCTCTTTCTGAAGTCTGTTGCACAAATCATATAGAATCTCTGCCTGCATCATTGGTTCTCCACCAGAAAAAGTAACACCGCCTTCTGAAATTTCATAGAGTCTTCTGTCTCTGAGCAAAAGTTCCGATAATTCTTCAGCAGAATAATAACTTCCTACGATTTCCAATGCTTCTGTGCAGCAAATCTCCACACACTTTCCACACACAGTACAAAGAGTTCTTTCATAAATATGCTGCCCGTTTTGTATCTGTTGTGCTCCTGAGGGACAGATTTCAATACACTGACCACAGCCAATACATTTATTTTCCGTATAACTCAGTATACTTTTCTTTTTCCATGTCTCCGGGTTGTGACACCATTTGCATCGCAAATTACATCCCTGTAAAAATACAGTTGTCCGTATTCCCGGTCCGTCATGCAGAGAAAAGTTCTGTATCTGACTTACCAGTAATTTTTGCTTCATTTTACCGCTTACCTCTGTGTACGCTGAATTACCTCATTCTGCATTTCCGCAGTCAATGTATGGAAATATGCACTGTATCCACACACTCTTACTACAATATTTTTATGTGTTTCCGGATTTTTCTGTGCCTCTAAAAGTGCATTCCTGCTGATAACATTAAAATCCATAATGCTTCCGCCATTTTCACAGAAGGCCCGCATCACACTTGCAAACAATGACGGCTGCGGAGTTTTATACATCAGTGGAATGTCCATATAAATAACTGCCCCACCCGGATATTTCGTGTAATCCATTGTTTTTATTGCATCAAGTAATGCTGCAATATTGATGTTTTCTGTACTTTCACTTGGGTTAACGCCTCGTGAGAGAGCACTTTCACTTTTTCGTCCATCGGCCGTTGCAATCGTTACATTTTTAAACCAGTTATAAGAATAAAAAGCAAATAATGACGGCTCAAATTTTCCGCCTCTGTAATTTGCCTGTCCTCCAAGACATTCAGCCAGATCATCCATAACCTTTTTTCCAAATTCTGTAGCATCTTTATCCTTGCAGAATTTTGGGACTTTATGAAGCAAATATTGTCGAAGGATCTCATCATCTCTGAAGTCTTCTTTCATCGCTTTAAGCAGGTGACCAAATGTCGTAATCTTATCTTCATATACTGCCTTCTTTATCGCATATAACGAATCAATTACTGTCCCTGCACCCGCAGCAGCAAAATTATCTGTATTATAGACAGCACCGCCTTCTGAGACATCTTTTGCCGTCTCAGTACATGATGGCATAGTTGCAGAAAAGAACAACGACGGATTTATTATTTTCCACCATGAACCATATTCGTTATATTTTTTCACAAAGAAATTCAGTTCATTTCTATAATTTTCAATTACAATATGATAGAATTCTTCAAAATCGCTCGCATTCGCAGCTGGAATAAATTTAAATCCATCCCTTTTAAATACGTCATTCCAGTACTCTGGATATAAGGATCCATTTAACATCTGCACAAGATTAAGATAGGTATATGCTCTGCTGTTGACTTCATTAGAAAGACAGATTTCCTGGCAGCCACCTGCGACATAAAGTCGACAGTCTTCCAGACTTTTTCCCTGCTTCTGATTTGCTGGAATTATCACATCATCATTAAAGACAGACAGCACATTCAGACCCATTCCTGCCAATTCACCAACCTGCATCAGAAATTCATCCGGATGCTTTGCCGATATTCTCACCTGTAGTTTCGGATTTGCAAAATGATATTTTTTATAACTGTTTATGATCATCCTGCTTATGTCATTATAAACAATATTGCCATTTTTATCACATCCGCCTATAATAATATCTGCATTTGTGCCCCCTGGCAGGTCTGCTTCAAGATCCCATCTTGCATCTGTCATTGATACAAAACAGTCAACCAGTTCCTGCGCCTCATCCGGCGTTATTCGATTATTTTTCAAATCTCTTTCATAATAACTAATCAGGATTCTGTCCAAATGGCCAATCACAGCAAATCCAAGACCATCTAACGCATTGCACATCTCACGCGTAAACCAGATTGCACACATTGCTTCATAAAATGTTTCTGCCGGTTCAGATGGAATTCGGCGTGCCGTAACAGCAATCATTTTAAGTGCCTTTACATGTTCCTCATCGTGTTCTGTTTTCAGCATTTCCTCTGCTTTTTCGGCAAATCTCTCAGAGATTCTCTGCAGGCTGCGGCATACGTCAAAACCATTCATCTTGGGCAGCATGAGATCCAGGAGAATCAGATCCGGGTTTTGCTCCACGGCCA
>CABRZK010000236.1 GCA_902475415.1 uncultured Eubacterium sp. | reverse complement strand
CTGATGAAAAATGGTGTGGCTGATTATATCGTAACAGGTCAGTGGGCAAAGAAAGCATATGAGGAAGGAAAAAAATACGGAAAAGCAGTAAAAATCGCTTCTTCTGAAGATGAGACATTTACTTATATTCCGGATTGTTCTGATCTTCCAATCGATGATGATGCAGATTATGTATACATTTGCCAGAATAATACAATTTACGGAACAGTATATCATGAATTACCGAATACCAAAGGAAAAACTCTGGTAGCAGATGTATCTTCCTGCTTCCTGTCCGAGCCGATGGACGTAGAAAAATACGGTGTGATCTGGGGCGGCGTTCAGAAAAATATCGGACCGGCCGGTGTACAGATTGTAATTATCCGTGAGGATCTGATCCGTGATGATCTGCCGGATTATGTACCGACTCTGATGAAGTACAAAACACAAGCTGACAAAGGTTCCATGTACAATACACCGCCTTGCTACGGTATCTATATCTGCGGCAAAGTATTCAAATGGATCAAGAGCCTTGGTGGTCTGGAAGCAATGAAGAAACGCAACGAGGAAAAAGCAGCTATTCTGTATGATTTTCTTGACAACAGCAAACTGTTCAAAGGTACTGTCCGCAAAGAAGATCGTTCTCTGATGAACGTTCCGTTTGTAACCGGTGACAAAGATCTCGATGCAAAATTTGTTGCAGAAGCAAAAGCAGCAGGTCTTGAGAACTTAAAAGGACACAGAACAGTTGGAGGTATGCGTGCTTCCATCTACAATGCAATGCCAAAAGAGGGTGTCATTGCTCTGGTTGAATTTATGAAAAAATTCGAAGCAGAGAATGCAAAATAAAAGAAAAATGCCGGAGGGCAGAATGTTTACTGAAAAGGTGAGAGTTTTCAGTAAAACAATTGAGTTGAAAAAAGTTGAAGAAAAGAGGAAACAAAAATGGTTCAGTTTCATTGTTTAAATCCAATCGCTGCATGCGGTCTGGAATTATTCCCGGATACCTATGAGAAAACAGAGGATTTTAATCAGGCAGAGGTTGCATTAGTGCGTAGTGCGGCAATGCATGATATGGATCTTCCAGAATCACTGCTGGCAGTAGCCCGTGCAGGTGCAGGCGTCAACAACATCCCGCTGGATAAATGTGCAGATCAGGGAATCGTTGTATTCAATACACCGGGTGCCAATGCCAATGGTGTAAAAGAGCTTGTAATCGCAGGAATGCTTCTGGCAAGCCGTGATATTACGGGTGGTATCGACTGGGTAAAAGCGAATAAAGAAGATGCAGGAATTGCAAAAGCTGCCGAGAAAGCAAAAAAAGCATTTGCAGGAACTGAAATCAAAGGAAAAAAACTTGGTGTCATCGGACTTGGAGCCATCGGTGTGCAGGTTGCCAATGCGGCGGTAGCACTGGGCATGGATGTGCTTGGTTACGATCCGTATCTGTCCGTCAATGCAGCATGGAATGTTTCTACAAAAGTAAAACATGTGATGTCTGTTGAGGACATTTATAAAGAGTGTGATTTTATCACAATTCATGTACCTCTCCTGGATTCTACAAAAGGAATGATAAGCAAAGAAGCCATCGCAATGATGAAAGAGAACGTAATCGTTCTGAATTTTGCAAGAGATACACTTGTAGATGAGCCTGCTATGGTGGAAGCATTAAAGGCAGGAAAAGTACGCAAATATGTCGTAGATTTTCCGAATCCGACCACTGCTGGTGTGGAAAACTGTATCGTAATTCCACATCTTGGAGCGTCTACTGCAGAATCTGAGGATAACTGTGCAGTTATGGCAGTACGTGAAGTGATTGATTATATTGAGAACGGAAATATTGCACATTCTGTAAATTATCCGGATTGTAACATGGGTGTGTGCACAGCTGCTGCAAGAATTGCAATTTTGCACAAAAACATCAAAAATATGATCGGACAGTATTCATCTGTACTTGGTGAGGCAGGTGCCAATATTGCCGATATGACCAATAAGAGCCGCAATGACTATGCTTATTCACTTCTGGATCTGGATGCACCGATCTCAGCAGAAGTTGTAGAAAAACTGGCTGCAATTGACGGTGTATTAAAAGTTAGAGTGATCAAATAAGATCATGAAAGTCGGCGTGGGAACAGAGAGTACAGCTTTGTTTCCACGCCTTTTTACTATACAAATATTTTGAAAAACATGTGAGAATCTTTCTTATATGCTGATAAGCAGATAATATATGGGACTTTTTATAACAAAAATAATTGGCAGATTTTCATGTTGACAAAAAGGAGAAAGTAAGATGGCAGAAATCAGACCATTTGCATGCGTGCGCCCATGCAAAGAGAAAGCAGCAAAGATTGCTGCGTTACCATACGATGTATATAATCGAAAAGAAGCAAAAGAAGAAGTACTGAGGGAACCGGAATCATTCTTGAAAATTGACCGTGCAGAGACACAATTTGACGATTCCGTGGATACTTATGCACCAGAAGTATATCAGAGAGCGCATGACACATTGTGGAATATGATAGAAAAAGGTGATTTCATTCGTGACGATAAACCATGCTATTATATCTACGAACTGACCATGAATGGTCGGACGCAGACGGGTATCACAGCCTGTGCGTCAATTGATGATTATGAAAATAATGTAATTAAAAAACATGAAAATACACGTGCGGAAAAAGAACAGGATCGTATTTGTCACGTAGATATCTGTGATGCACAGACAGGACCGATTTTTCTGGCTTATCGTGACGATGACCAGATTACGGCAATTGTTGCAAAGGTAAAGAAACAGGATCCGGAATATGATTTTACATCACCGGATGGAGTTCGCCATCGTGTATGGGTAATTGCTAAAACTATAGATATCAGTGAGATTCAGAAAGCTTTTGCAGGAATTAATCAGATTTATATTGCAGACGGTCATCATCGTGCGGCTTCTGCTGTGAAAGTCGGTGAGAAACGGAGAAGAGAACACCCGGGATACAATGGAAAAGAAGAATTCAACTTTTTCTTATCTGTGCTGTTCCCGGAAAGTGAATTGAAAATTCTGGATTATAATCGCATAGTCAAAGATTTAAATGGAATGACTGAAGAAGAATTTTTAGTAAAAATGCAGGAACTGTTTGATGTATCTGAGTTGAATGAGACAGATAAACATCCACAGGAGAAAGGTACCTTTTCCATGTATCTGAAAGGACAGTGGTATACCTGTAAGATTCGTCCGGAAGATTTGAATTCGGATCCGGTGAAAGGACTGGATGTTTCTCTTCTTCAGGATTTACTGTTGCAGCCGGTTCTCGGAATTACAGATCCAAAGACAGATACACGCATTGATTTTGTGGGTGGTATCAGAGGAACAAAAGAATTGGAAAAACGTTGTCGTGAAGATGCAAAGGTGGCTTTTGCCATGTATCCGACTTCCATCGGAGAACTTTTTTCTGTTGCGGATGCAGGTCTTCTGATGCCGCCAAAATCCACCTGGTTTGAACCAAAACTGAGAAGTGGACTCTTTATTCATTTGCTCAATGAGTAAAAAGAAAAGGTAAGCTATCTTTCAAAAACAGATGAAACATAGTTTGCCGGTGGGAGATAAAAAATAATTCTGTGTGCGTTGGGTTCAAAATACAAATGGAGACTCAACGTATACAGAACACAAGAATGGAGTTATAGAATGCTGAAGTTTTTATTAACACAAAATCTGGCAGATGAAGTGACTGATGTTGTATCGGATAATGTGAATTTCTGGTCCTGGAATACAATTGTCAAATATTTTGAAGATTCATTTCCAACTGTGTTAGATTTTCTTGTAAAACTGATTATTGCGATTATCGTACTGCTGGTTGGACGCAAAATTATACAGCTGGTTCGAAAATTTGTCCGAAAATTTCTGAACAAAACAAACTGGGATGAAGGTGTAAAGCAGTTCCTTGATAATATCTGCTATGTAGGACTGCACTTTGTCCTGATTATGATCG
>CABRZK010000235.1 GCA_902475415.1 uncultured Eubacterium sp. | reverse complement strand
ACGCATGAACTGGTGGCAATCTATAAAATTCCGAGTTATTCCGGACTGGAAAGCTATGCAGTTGCACGCACCAATATGGATCTGATGTTTCAGAGTCTGGATCAGCTGGAAACAGGAGAGAGCAGTGTCGTTGTATATGGAAACAGTGAGATATGGAGTAAGGGATTTGACGGAACAGAAGAGACCACACAGATTTTACCGGGAAAAGAAGAACAGCAATCCGTGAAACAACAGGAACATACAGAACAGTCATCTGTGAAGCAACAGGAAAACACAGATTACTCATTTGTGAAGCAATCGAAAAACACAGATACCGCAGATGGTGATTCCCGGGCATTATGGGGAGAGAGCAGAGCGGATCGTGGGATTCAAATCGAAGGAAAAATTATAGATCTTGGTCTGAAGGTTGTATACAGTCAGCCGAGAAGTGCGATTCAGGTCATTTCCTGGAAAATGCTGGTAGGGATTGTGGTTCAGATTGGCTTATGCTTTCTGATCATTGTATTTCTGGGGCGGAGACTTGCGGATTATATCTCACGTCCGATTGAGTTGCTGACCGCGGAAATACAGACGGTAGATGAGGACAGACTGACACCGGACATTACCAGTGACCGGAAGGATGAGACGGGTATTCTGATCCGCAGTTATCATCATATGATGAAGCGGATTGAAGAGCTGATTCAGGAGAATTATAAAACAAGGATCGCGCAGAAGGAGTTCGAGATGAAAGCGCTTCAGGCGCAGATTAATCCGCATTTTCTGTATAATTCCCTGTCAATCATTAACTGGAAAGCGATTGAGGCCGGAGAGGGTGAAATCAGTCAGATTACGCTGGAGCTGGCTTCTTTTTACCGGACGACGTTAAATAAAGGGAAAACGATGATCAGCATCCGGATGGCGCTGGAAAATATCCGGGCATATCTGCATTTGCAGCTCTGGATGCATGATGATGATTTTCAGGTGCATTACGAAATTGATGAGGACACGTATGAATACATGATTCCGTCGCTGATTTTTCAGCCATTTGTGGAAAATGCACTGGAACATGGACTGGATATCAAGGATGATCCGGATCATCAGCTCTGGATCTGTGTCAGTCAGGATGAAACTGCGGTATATGTCAAAATCCGTGACAACGGTGTCGGTATGGATGCCGGGACGCTGGAGCATATTCTGGAATATCAGGCAAAAGGCTACGGGGTAAAAAATGTCAATGACCGTATGATTCTGCATTACGGACCGGAATATGGTGTAAAGATGGAAAGTGAACCGGATGTGGGCACTGCCGCAATTCTGACCTTTCCAAAGAAAAACGATGAAAAAGGAGGACAGACGGAATGAAACATAGAATGATACAGACCGTAGTTCTTCTTGGCGCGGGTATTTTACTTGGCGTTTGCTGCCAGATGATGAAAAAGCAGCAGGATCATCATACGGAAGAAAAAAAGCTGCAGCAAGAATGGCAGAAAGCCGCATCTGATCCGACCACACCCTATCCGGAAACGGTTGTATACAAACTGGCGAAGATGACGGCTTCCGGGGATCCCATGATGCCGGAGGGCGATACTTATGAAGATAATGCCTATACGAGGTTTTTAAAGGATTTTATTAACGTACAGAATGAGGATGTCAGCGAAGTATCTGAGGATGATAATTATGATCTGTATGTGAAACGTCTGATCCGGGAAGGAAATGCGCCGGATGTTATGATTCTGTCTGATTTGCAGGATGTGAAAGACCTGACGGAGGAAGGGGCGCTGGAAGATCTGACGGATGCCTATGAAAACTGCACTTCTGATACGATTAAGGAAATATATGACAGTTATGGAACAGAATTGATGGATTCTGTGACCATTGATGGCCATATCATGGCACTGCCTGCAACGCAGGTGTACTATGGATGCAGTCTGTTCTGGGTGCGTCAGGACTGGTTGGATGAGCTGGGGCTTCCGGCACCGGAGACGTTGGATGATGTGGAACGCATTGTTCTGGCTTTCCGGGAACACAATATGGGAGGAACAGGAAATATCGGGTTAGCCTGTATGGCTGACCTGGTAGGAACCGGTTCATCCAATTATTCACTGGATCCGGTATTTGGTGCTTTTGGGGCATATCCCCAGATCTGGGTGCAGAATGCACATGGAATCTATGAATACGGCTCGCTGAAACCGGAAACAAAGGAAGCACTTGCGTATCTGAATCAGTGGTACGAAAAGGGTGTGCTGGATGAAGATTATATGATGCGTACGACGACAGAGATTGGAAATCTGGTCAAAGAAGGACATTGCGGAGCATTTTTCGGCTGGTGGTGGGCACCGAATTCGCCGCTGCTTGCCTCCGTGTCTGAAAATCCGGATGCGGAGTGGAAACCGTATCTGATCAGCGGAGAGAACCGGAGGATTCAGTCTTACATCAGTTCCAAGGGAACACAGTATGTGGTGGTGCGAAAAGACTATGAACATCCGGAAGTAGTGATGAAGATTATTACTGCATTATTTGACAATGCGCGATTTCAGGGAGACTCTACGGATGAAATTGACCAGTATCAGACCATTGGTGTGGATGTCACGGCGCGACCGCTGGTCATCAACTGTGATTACAGTGATGCGGTTTTCAGGACGACACAGCGGATTGAAAATGCTTTCCGGGATCCGTCCAAAGTTCGGAAGTTAAGCGCACTGGAGCGGGTGTATTATGAGGCCTGCCAGCATTATCAGGCCGGGGAAAAAGATCCGGATCTCTGGGCGGCATATGCTTCCAGAGTCGAAGCGGTGGATCTGATAAATCAGGCGGACATTACTTACATCAATCAGGACTATGTACAGCACAGCAATCAGGGAGTATCCCAGGAACAGCAGGATCTGGAAATTCTCTCTTTTATGAAGATCATTACGGGGGAAGAAGATATCTCTTATTTTGAAACTTTTGTGGATGCATGGAAAAAGAACATGTTTCTTGAAAATCTGTCATATTAATAAAAAAAGGGAACGTTTACAATAATCTTAACAAGAAACGTTTCCTTTTTTGATGAGGAAGATTCATCAGGAAACAAAAATTTTCATGGAATCAGTACAAGGGCTGATTCACAAGAGGAGGAGGAAGAACATGAAAAAGAGAATGGCGGCTTTATTACTGACTGGCGTATGTGCATTTTCCCTGCTGGCAGGATGTGGTGGTGCATCCGGCGGGAATGATTCAGACAGTTCTGCAAAAGGAGAGACATCAGCAAAATCCGGAGAAGGTTCGGTATATTATCTGAACTTCAAACCGGAACAGGACGAACAGTGGCAGGATTTGGCAAAAGAATATACAAAAGAAACTGGCGTACCGGTAACGGTTGTTACTGCTGCTTCCGGAGAATATGAGACAACGCTGATGAGCGAAATGGGCAAGAGCGGCGCACCGACATTATTCCAGGTAAATGGACCGGTGGGACTGGCAAACTGGAAAGATTATTGTTATGACCTTTCCGGATCGGACATTTATTCACAGCTTACCAGCGAGGATTATGCATTAAAAGACGGTGATGCAGTAGACGGTATCGCATATGTTATTGAGACATACGGCCTGATCGTCAACAAGACATTACTGGCACAGGCAGGATATTCCACAGACGATATTCAGTCCTTTGACGATCTGAAGAAAGTGGCAGAAGACATTACAGCACGTAAGGATGAGCTTGGTTTTGCAGCTTTTACATCCGCAGGAATGGACAGCTCTTCTGACTGGAGATATAAGACACATCTGGCAAACCTGCCAATCTATTTTGAATACAAGGATGAGGGAATTAATTCCACAGATGCAATCAAAGGTACATACCTTGACAACTACCGTAACATCTTTGATCTGTACATCAACAACAGCACCTGTAATCCGAGTGAACTTGCTGCAAAAACAGCAGATGATTCCAGAAATGAATTCCTGAACAAAGAAGCTGTATTTTATCAGAATGGTTCCTGGGAATACGCAAACCTGACAAAGGATGGCACACTGACAGATGACG
>CABRZK010000234.1 GCA_902475415.1 uncultured Eubacterium sp. | reverse complement strand
TCCGATCTAGCTAGTCTTTTGTTTTCCGGATATCCCAGCATTTACTCTTCTGTCAGTTTCAAAATTTCTCCGGCTATCTCTGCAGGTGTCTTACCATCGGTGGCAACTTTCAAATCGCATGCATGCGCATAAATTTCCCGCCGTTTTTCCATCAGTGATGCAATATGCTCCACATTCATATTTCCATTCAGCAATGGACGATCCGTACTGTCTTTTACCCGTTCATACACTGTTTCCGGTGTAGCTGTCAGCAATACGATTTTTCCGCTTTCTTTCATCATCTGTGTATTTTCATTTCTCAGAACGGCACCGCCTCCGCAGGATACAATTGCAGGTTCCAAACCGGAAATTTCCCGTACTGCATCTGTCTCACGGTCTCTGAAATAAGCCTCACCGTTTTTTTCAAACATCTCGTTAATGGACATTCCGTTTTTTTCTACAATCCAGGCATCCATGTCAATTTCTTCTGCCTGAGTCATTTTCTGCAACTGATGGGAAATTGTTGTCTTACCAGTTCCCATAAATCCAATCAAATAAATGTGTTGTTTCATATCTGTACTCCTTATAATCCCTGATGAATGATTTCTAGGATTTCATCCAGTTTTTCTGCCTGAATCTGACCGGGTGCTGAAGTCTGTCCGACTGCGCCAAATGTAATACAGGATCCAAAAATCTCACCCGCCATACGGCTGACCACGCCAAGCGCTCCCATGGACATTGTCACAACCGGTAAAGTCGGATATTTCTGCTTGATATCATTCGTCAGTTTCAACAGACGGATGACATCATCGGCATTCTGCGGCATAACTGCCAGTTTTGCCACATCTGCACCACCCTGCTGCATCTGTTCCATCAGCATACGCAAAATCCGGTCATCTGGTGTAGCATCAAAGTCATGGTGAGACGCAATCACTTTCACTCCCATGCGCTGAAAACGTCGAATTTCCTTCTCCGGTTTCGTTGCTTCAAAAAACTCCAGATCAATGATATCTACACATCCGCTTTTCGCCGCTGTTTCGTTTAATTTCAGAATTTTCCACTCTTCCATTCCACGGCTGCCGCCCTGTTTTTTTGTACGAAATGTAAACAGAAGGATCGTCTGTGTCACATAAGATTTTACCCTCTGGAGTACATCTTTCACAGCCTCCACATTGTCAGCCTCTGAAAAACAGTCCACACGCCATTCTATCATCTGTGCTTTCTGCTCTGTCAGCTTTTTTATCTGCTCAATCACTTCTTCTCTGTCCGAAGCAACAACCGGTACACAGATTACCGGTCTGCCATCTCCGATCCGAATTCCTTTTATTTCAAATGCGCTTTGCATAAGTACCTCCCACTCGCTTCCAATATATTATTCACAGCAATCATTGTACCATAATTTTTTCAAATGAGAAACGCAAAACACGGCAAGACATTGACTTTTTTTCAAAAAACACCTATCATAAGACCATATATGGCAGTAATTTTACAGCAACCGGAAGACTCTGAAAAAGCTGCATAACTTTAGCAAATAATAAGGTAGGGATAAGAAATGGAAATTACCGGAAGAACCAAACTGACAGGTCTGATTGGAACCCCTGTCGCACACAGTATTTCACCACAGATGCACAATGAAGCATTTCGCCAGTTAAATCTGGATTATACATATCTGGCCTTCGATCTGGCCGGCAAAGATCTTGGTACCGCTGTACATGGTCTGCAGGCAATCGGAGCAAAAGGCTTTAATGTCACCATGCCATATAAAGTTCAGATTTTAAAATATATGGACGAATTGACTCCAGCAGCAAAAATCGCGCAGGCCTGCAACACGGTAATTATAAAAGATGGAAAATTAATCGGACATACAACAGACGGAGTCGGTTTTATGGAATCCGTTGCCGATGCCGGTCACAATATCATCGGTAAAAAAATGACCGTTCTCGGAGCCGGAGGTGCTGCGACCGCAATCTGCACACAGGCAGCACTGGATGGTGTATCCGATATTGATATCTTCCAGTTAAAGGAATTCACAGAAGAATTTCAACGCGCTCAGGAATTTGCAGAACGTGTCCGCGAACATACTTCCTGTAACATTCATGTATACGATTTTGCCGATACGCAGCAGATGAGAAAAAGCATTTCTGAAAGCGCGATTCTGACAAATGCAACAAATGTTGGTATGGCTCCTCATGAAGACCAGTGTCCGATTCCGGATGCCTCCATGCTTTTCCCGGAACTGATTGTCTGCGATATTATTTATAATCCACGCAAGACAACATTATACCAGATGGCAGAAGCTGCCGGATGCTCTGTATTTAACGGAACCTATATGCTGCTCTTCCAGGGCGCTGCTTCCTTTGAATGCTGGACCGGAGAAAAAATGCCGATAGATATCATTCGTCAAAAATATTTTCAATAATCAGATGAATCCGCTTATGGATTCCAGCGATTGTGATCTCAAGACAAGACTTAGACAGATTGGAGTAATACTATGAGCTTTTCATATTTAAAACAATTACCGACACCGGAGGAAATCAAGCAATCCTACCCGTTAAGTGACAAATGTAAACAAATCAAACAGGAACGTGATGAGGAAATCAACCGCGTTCTGCGTGGCGAATCCAATAAATTTCTCGTTATTATCGGTCCATGTTCCGCAGACAAGGAAGAGCCTGTAATGGACTATATTCATCGTCTGTCACGGGTAAATGAGCAGACCAAAGACAAACTGATCCTGATCCCACGTATTTATACAAACAAACCGCGAACAACCGGCGAAGGATATAAGGGCATTGCCACACAGCCTGACCCGGAAGCAAAACCTGATATGATCGCTGGTCTGATCGCTGTCCGTAATCTGCATCTTCGTGCTATTGAAGAAACCGGATTATCTGCTGCCGATGAAATGCTTTACCCGGAAAACTGGGATTATGTCAATGATCTCCTCTCCTATGTAGCCATCGGCGCGCGTTCCGTAGAAGATCAGCAGCATCGTCTGACCGTCAGTGGTTTTGATGTTGCCAGCGGAATGAAAAACCCAACCAGTGGAGATTTCTCCGTCATGCTCAACTCCGTATATGCAGCACAACATCCACATCATTTTGTACATCGTGGATGGGAAGTTGATACAACCGGTAACCCACTGGCTCATGTCATTCTGCGTGGTGCAGTCAATAAACGTGGGGTAGCCATTCCAAACTATCACTACGAAGATCTGATCCGCCTGAATGAAATGTACGAACAGATGGATCTGATCAATCCGGCCTGCATCGTAGATGCCAATCATTCTAATTCCAATAAAAAATACGAAGAACAGATCCGTATCGTCAAAGAAGTAATGCACAACCGGAAGGAATCTGATATCATCAATCATCTTGTAAAAGGTGTTATGATTGAAAGTTATATCTGTCCTGGTAATCAGAAAATTGGCGAGCATATTTATGGAAAATCAATTACAGATCCTTGCCTTGGCTGGGAAGAATCCGAGAAACTGATTTATGCCATTGCAGATTCCGTAAAATAATACAATATGTAACACACATCTGATACTACCCAAATCCTGTCAGACACTTTTGTCTGTCAGGATTTTTTAATACAAAACCTTGTTCAAATCGAACACAGGTGAGATTAAAGCGTATTTCTGTTCAGTCCATACTGACATCCTCTTCTCATCATACGCAAGTACCACTTCATCTGCATGCTGTCAGATGCAACAGAATCGCGAAATTTGCAGAACACTCGAACCATATTCCAAGCATGTAGATTCCACTGTCCAACAGAAGGAATAATACCAGCAAAAAAATTGTTTTCTGTGTACCTGATGAAATCTGCATCTGATTTTTCCTGTTCCACCGTATCCCTGCTCCTGCTTCCAGCAAAATTACCAGCAACAGAAACGCAATCAGATACACTGGTATATGTGGGAATCCACACAAAACCATATACACCATACCCTTCCATCCATATCTGGACAAAAACGTAACAAACACAAAACCTCCGGAAACTCCCATCCATCCAAACCATATTTTT
>CABRZK010000233.1 GCA_902475415.1 uncultured Eubacterium sp. | reverse complement strand
TGTACCGTCTTCAATCAGACTGATGGTACCGTGTTTTAATTCACCGGCAGCATAAGCTTCGGAGTGAACGTAACTGATCTCTTTCATTTTCAGACTGCCTTCCAGACCGGTGGAATAATCAATACCACGACCGATGAAAAAGGCATCTTTGACATTGGCAAATTTAGAAGCAAACCACTGGATTCTTTCTTTATCTTCCAGAATTTTTTTGATCTGTTCCGGAAGTAATGACAGCGTTTGCAGATAATGCTGTAATTTTGCATCATCGATGTACTGACGGCTGTAAGCAAAGGAAAGTGCCAGCAGATAAGATGCAATCAGTTGTGTACTGTATGCTTTTGTTGTAGCAACTGCAATCTCCGGACCGGCCATTGTATACATGACATAGTCGGCTTCTCTGGCAATGGAAGAACCAACAACATTAACGATGGCCAGAGTCTTTGAACCACGTTCTTTTGCCTCACGCAGTGCTGCCAGACTGTCTGCAGTTTCACCGGATTGACTGATCACGATGACCAGATCTTCCGGTGTCAGGATCGGATCACGATAACGGAATTCAGAGGCGATTTCCACACGAACCGGGAGATGTGCCAGAGATTCTATCACGTACTGGGCTGTGATACCGACATGATAAGCAGATCCGCAGGCCACGATAATGATCTGGCGGAAAGAATTCATGATTTCCGGAGTCAGACCGGTATCACTCAGATCAATCGCATTTTCTTTATAATAATGATACAGTGTATCAGATACAGCCTTGGGCTGTTCATAAATTTCTTTCATCATAAAATGCTCAAAACCGGATTTTTCTGCAGCTTCGGCATTCCAGGTGATGGTAACCGGATCTTTTTCCACTACTTCTTCATCGATATTGTAGAAAACTGCTTCTCCTTTGCGGAGACGTCCGATTTCCATATTGTCAATATAGTAGACAGAACGTGTATGATTCAGAATGGCCGGTACATCAGATGCAATGTAGCAAGCCTGGTCGGTGATACCGATGATCATCGGACTGTCCTTGCGGGCTACATAGATTTCATCCGGATAATCCTCATACATGACAGCCAGGGCATAAGAGCCGCGGAAATGAGCCATTGCCTCTGTCAGGGCGTGCAGTGGATTCCGATCGCTTTTCTTATAATAATAATCAATCAGTTTTACCGCCGCTTCTGTATCTGTGTCTGAATAGAAGGTGTAGCCTTTTTTAACTAATTTTTCTTTGAGATCAATATAATTATCGATAATTCCATTATGAACAGCAATGACAGCATGATCATCACTGCAGTGCGGATGGGCATTCTGCTCGGATGGTTCTCCGTGTGTAGCCCAGCGGGTATGTCCGATACCGCACTGTCCCGGAATGGAGTTCCCATAATCTGTTTTCTGCTGTAACAATTTGAGTCGACCTTTGCTTTTCATGATCTGGGTCGGTGCGTTCTGATCGCGGACTGCGATACCGGCAGAATCATATCCACGGTATTCCAGTTTTGAAAGTCCGTCCAGGAGGATCGGAGCGGCCGCTTTATTTCCTATATAACCAACGATACCACACATGATAAATCTCCTTTACCTGTTTATAGCTTGCTTTTTACAGAAGAAACTGTTGTTTTGATACAAAAATGAATTGTTATTTTGATATCAGTGCAGCTTTATCTAAAAAGCATCTGTTGTTTTACTATCTGTACTTTTATTTCAACAATTTACCACAAGTATAATAATTTGTCAATTCAAAAGTTTGTATTTTTGAAGTAAAAAATTTAGACGAATTTTTGTGCATTTTTACATCAAAACAACAATTGACATTTGAAAAGTTTGAGCATATTATGATATCAACAGCTGTTGAAATAAAAGAAATAAACTTTTAAAACAACAATTAAAAACAACAATCAATAAGAAAATGATTTTGTTGTTGCAAAAGCGAAAAAACGGGAATAACATGTAGAAAGGAGCTTTTATTATGAAAGCAAAAGGAGTAAGATTACACGCAGCAAACGACCTGAGACTGGAAGAGTTCGAGCTTCCGGAAATCACAGATGATGAAATCCTGGTAAAGGTAGTGTCTGACAGTATCTGTATGTCAACTTACAAATGTGCAATCCTTGGAACAGAGCATAAGAGAGTACATGAGGACGTAGCAGAGCATCCGGCAATTATGGGACATGAGTTTGCCGGTGATATCGTGAAAGTAGGTAAAAACCATCAGGATCAGTTTAAACCAGGTATGAAATTTACACTTCAGCCGGCTTTAAACTACAAAGGCACCATGTGGAGCCCTGGATATTCTTATGAGTTTTTTGGCGGAGATACTACTTATTGTGTTATTCCGGCAGAGGTTATGGAACTCGGATGTCTGTTAGAGTACAAAGGACGTGCTTATTATGAAGCTTCTCTGGCTGAGCCGATGTCCTGCAGTATCGGAGCTTTCCATGCAGCTTACCATACACAGATGGGTGTATACACACATGAGATGGGAATCAAAGAAAACGGTAAACTTGCAATTATGGCAGGTGCAGGCCCGATGGGACTTGGTGCTTTAACTTATGCATTACACCGCGATGTTCGTCCATCCATGGTTGTTGTAACTGATTTAAATCAGGATCGTCTGGATCGTGCGGAAGAATTATTCCCGGTTGAGACATATAAAAAAGAAGGAATTGAACTTCATTTTGTAAATACAGGAAACTATGATGATCCGGTAGCTGAATTGATCAAAATCTCCGGTGGCACAGGATATGATGATGTATTCTGCTATGCTCCGGTAGCTGCTGTCGTTACACAGTCCAGTGCAATTCTTGGAAGAGATGGCTGTCTGAACTTCTTCGCAGGCCCGACAGACAAAGAATTCAGTGCATCCATGAATTTCTATGATGTACATTACAATTCTACTCATGTTATGGGAACAACTGGCGGAAATACAGCAGATATGATCGAATCTCTGGAACTGACAGCAGCAAAACGCATCAATCCGGCTGTTATGGTTACACATATCGGTGGTCTGGATGCAGCAGCAGAGACAACACTGAACCTTCCGAAAATCCCGGGTGGTAAAAAACTGATCTATACACATTTAAGCATGCCACTGACAGCACTGGAAGACCTGAGAAAAGCAGCAACAGAGAGAAACGACGAGCGTTACACTGCGCTGGCAGATATTGTAGATGCACATCAGGGATTATGGTGTCCGGAAGCTGAAGAATATTTACTTGCAAACTTTATTACAGAATAAGAACTGCCAAAGTTCTCCGATTCTACCGGAATTGTGAAATTTTGGCGGAGAAGGAGAACTTATGGATGCAATGGAAATGCGCAGAAATGCGATTGCGGAACTGGTAAACAAACACGGAACAGTAAGCTTTTCACAGATAAAAGAGCAGTTCCCGAATGTGTCAGAAATGACACTCCGCACAGATCTGAAAGCCCTGGATGCGGCAAAAGAGATCGTAAGGATACATGGTGGTGCAAAATCCGTACAGCTGGTGATCGGTACAGATGATTATCTTACCAGACGTGCGGTGCGCAATATACAGGCAAAACAGGAGATCGCGAAAAAAGCGATACAGTTAGTACAGCCGGATACAGCTATTTTTCTGGACTCCGGAAGTACTACAACAGAAGTTGCCAGGGTGTTCCCGGATCAGTCCAATCTGATCTATACCACAGGACTGTCCTGTGCAACGGAACTGGCAAATCTCACGAAGCCTGTCATTATGCTGCCGGGCGGACAGCTGAATCGTTACAGTATCAGTATGTATGGAATATCAGCGATTCGGGAACTGGAACAGGTCAACTTTCATCAGACTTTTTTAGGGGTAACAGGATATTCGATGAAAGCTGGATTTACCTGTGGAAACAGTGAAGAAGCCATGTTGAAACGAACAGCGATCGCTCAGGCCGAGCAGGTCATCGTTTTAATGGATTCTTCCAAGACAAATGTAAAAAGTACCTATACAATCTGTGGATTATCCGATGTGGATATTGTGATATCAGACGGAGCATTGCCGGAGGAATTCCTCGAAGAATGTGAAAAACATCAGATAAAGGTGT
>CABRZK010000232.1 GCA_902475415.1 uncultured Eubacterium sp. | reverse complement strand
CATCATCAATCGCTTTTCGCAGTGTATCATAATCCTGCAGATAAGAACCCGTCATTACTTTGCACAATTCCTGCATCTTGGTATTGCATAAAATGATCCTTCCGAATGAATCCGAAAAACATACTCCGCAGGGAACGTCATCCACAGCTTCATTTACAGACCAATATGACAAGGAATGACTATATCTGCGTCTCTCGCTCCAGATTGCCCGGCAAAGATAAAATGTCAATGCAATAATCACTGCCGTTAAAAGACTAACCGGATAATCCTGAAGCATTGGATGATATGCACTTTCTCCCAGGCAATATCTGTGATCATTCATTAAAAGAAACATAAGGAAAAAGGAAACCAAAAAAACAGTCATTGCCGTTATAATTTTCTTTTTTCCGGAAAAACCGGTAATTCTTGTCAGCAGGAGAATAAATTCCAGAATCAGGCAGATTTCAAGAATCATCAGGAAATTCTGCATTGCCATGCCACATTCCACAAAACTTTTCATCTGATGTCTTCCTTTCTTAATACGATACAACTAACAAACCATTCGTTTTCATCTTCCTGCTGCACTTTTAATTCCGGTCTTTCTGACATTAAAACACCCAGATCTGTTTCTGATACAATATGAACGGAAATCCGAAGAGCATCATCGATCTGTGACACCCGGTAAAATACAGACTGCATAACATCAGATAACCGTTCCACAAGCCATTCAAAGGTATCATAGCATTTTAGTATATCCTCTGCATTCAGCTGCACATTCCCTTTTTCCACGTAATACGCAGCCCGGATCCTACATAATTTTAAACTATCACAGGATTCCGCCAGACTTTGTCTTAGGTCTTCCATTGTAAGCAGATTTCTATCTGACGTATATTGTGTCAATACCAGATTTTTTCTCCGCTTCAAATAAGTACCAACCACTACAATTTTGCCGAGGATCCAATCATATTGTTCCCTTGATTCCGTCCTTTCCAGTTCATCCATCAGCTGTGACAGCAATTCCAGCTGTCCGGCAGTCTGATTCTGTATCATATTTAACAGGCGATTCTGTTCTTCTGCCTTTCTCCGTTCAGCCTCTTTCTGATAGGTTTTCTGCAGCAGTCTGTTTCTGGTCGTCAGTTCTTCCTGCTGTTCCCGAATATCCTGATATTGGTCCAACAATACTGAAATATCTTCCGACCAAAACAGATGTCCTCCTCTTATAGGAATGTGATTGATCCGGATTCCCTCTTCCTGCACAAATGATCTGTCAATAATAATTGCTCGCAGTTCAGGCGTAAGCTCAGGAAAATTCCCGGAATGATAATAACGCTGAAAAGAATAATCTGTGATTTCTGCATCCAGGCCTCCGGAAGTCTGGAATAATTCAAAATATCGACTGTTCGTCTGTATCAATCCGCACAATATACAGCCCTGATAAATTGCAGCCATTAAAAGGCAGCATACTGCCGTCATATCTCCTGCAATGACTTTGATAAAAGGCAGACGGAAAATGTTTCCGATATTCCATCCCAGAAGTAATATTCCCGGAATAAGCGGCATCCAGAACTGTTTCTTTCCCGGAATTCTGCTTTTTCTGATCAGAATAATTTCCATCCCTGTCAGACAGAGCAACATCCATGCCTGAATCACCATAAAAAGAATTCCATAGCTATAATCCATATCCGAAAACGGGGGCTGTTTGGAAAAGCGAAACACCAGCTGATGCAAATCGTTTGTAAAAACACTTACAATTAATACTGCCGCCACAATCAACAGCATTATGATTTTTCTGACTGTTTTCTCTTCATCCTTTTCAACAAAAAACAGTGCTGCTGACAAACCCAAAACCGGAATCAGAATCATCGGAACATAATACAGATACCAACAGATATGTTCTCCCAGAGGTTCATAAAAAATATGAAACTTTACTGTTCTTATGAAAAACCAGAACACCATCAGGCAGCCAATTCCAGTCAGACACCTGCGCATTTTTTTATGTACTACATGCTTTTCCAGATAAATCACCCAGGCACAGTACATGCCCTGATAAATACAGTTACGACACTGGTCTGCAAGATTTCTCATAAAAACATTTTCCGATTTCACCAGTCTGCAGATATAAGCCAGCAACACGCTTATCAGAATTACCCCATATGACAGCGTCCTCTTTTTGCTGTATTTCATAAAAATTCCTTTCTTGTCAATGCACTTTTGTAAATATTATACTGTAAAAGCTTTTACTGTCATATAGTTTTCATTAAATTTATTTATTTTCAGCAAGAAACAAGATCTTTCTTAAAATGGTCTCTGCATACCACAGTATTCACAAAACCTTCCCGTATTTTCTGCACCACACTGACATTTCCATGAACTGCCTTCCGACTGCCTTCCCACATTCATATTCATCCCTGTCATTCCCGGCTGCATTCCTTCGTTCATATTCATCCCTGCCATTCCCGGCTGCATTCCGGCTGCATTTGGTGTCAGTGCAGCAATTATCTGGTATCCTGTCTGCTCCACTTCCATCAGTTCGGCTCTTCTTTCACTGCTTATGGAGAAAGTATTCAATCGAAAATCCATATCATCAAACCAGGGTGTATTGACCCGGATACGCATGGTATAATCAAACTCATAGTTATATACCGGTGGCTGATAGCTTACGGTCTTTCCATCCTTTGTATATGTTTCCTCATTCTGCTGTCGATCCACCTCTACTCTGCACTGTACAACAGCTGATAAAGGAACTATATCCGGATTTTCACTGATATCCAGTTTTCGTGCAACAGTAAAGTTGTTCTTATGATCATCAATAAAAACAGTATAGTTTCTGGTATTGATCTGACGGGTTATGCAAAAGTCCATTACCGCCTTTTTGTTTTTTTCGCGATATTCCAACTGACGTTTTATATCCTCTACCGTACTGTTACGCCGCTCCTCAAACCATGGCGATAATTTTCTGGCACAATTTTTACACAGATTTCCGTCATCTAATTTTCTATTTCCCAGTAAACCTATTTTTTCTCCGCAGATATCACAGATCTTCTTATCAAATAATCCCATACCATACCTCTCTCTCCTTGACATAATTGTGTTCTTGTTTATCTTCATAATACGTGTATACTCAAATATTTACACTAGCATTTCTGACAGTAACTGAGCCCATATCGTTATCCGTGTTACTATTGGTAGTGTCTCTCCATGTATATGCTCCATACCAGGTGGTGAAAGATCCTGACCGTATCATAGCGACAAAAAAAACAGCCTGTATTTCTACAAGCTGTTCTTTGTCTATCTCACACTGCTTTCGCACTTTTTCCTCAGCATTTATTTTATTTACAGTCCGCAGGATTCCAGGAATCATTATCCAGTTTGTTCAGCATTTCCTTCAGCTCAACTGTATATGCCACCTTTACATCGCTGTCTTTTTTGACGATAAATTCAGATAGTCCATATTCTGAGCCGTTGTCTGCCCAGTCATATGTATATCCCAGTCTCGTCCATGGATATTTCCCGTCAAAATAACTGGAGATAATATTTGAATCAAACCATTCTTTATAGTCCTCATCAACTTCTTCTGAAAATGCATCTGTCATTTCTATTGTTCCGATATCTGAGACATATGCCGGGCGGAAAACGTCTTCCGGTTTTACCCACATAGCCGTAAAATAATCGGATTCATTATCCGGGCGCAGACCGATGAGTTCTTTTATTCTTGTCTGCCAGTCTGTCACATTCTCTTTATTTTTCTGATACCAATCTTCCAGTTCGCCGCCTGTAAACGTCCATACATTTCCCCATTCCAGTTTTACATCTGCGCCATCCGGATAACTGTCAGGATATTTATGAAATGTATAAAGAAGGATTCTGCCATCCTGATCGTAAACAGCATATGGTTGTCCCTCCTCCAGACTTACTACGGGAAGGATTTCATCCTTATCAATGATCATTGCATCTTCAACCGCATCATCGAAGAGAATCTGCTGATCCGTTTCACTTTCTGCTGAAATATCTGTTTCTTCTGCATGAACGCTTACCGTTGTTTTGCCTGACAATATAATTGCAGAAATCAGGATGCTGTTCACGATCATTATTTTCCATAATTTATTTTTCATATATTATCTTTCCTTTCTGTATAAATATGAA
>CABRZK010000231.1 GCA_902475415.1 uncultured Eubacterium sp. | reverse complement strand
GGGCTATAAATGGGAAAAGCCAAACATAAATTGAGAGATTTATCCATCCTATCTACTTTCGTTTTACTTGCTATTGTTTTTCTTGTGCTTGCAATGTTGTTGGTAGAAATAGAAAAAACATTGCTCACAAATACCCAGCGGGCTATTGCTTTTCAATATTCAGAAATTGTGGAGGGATTTAATTCAGAAAAGGTATGGGGAAACCAGTCTGTATTTCCTCTTTCAGAACATGACGGAAATACAATCTGGTTATGTGAAATTGGAATATGGATATTACCGCCCCTCACTTATCTTGCCTGTTTTATCGTGGCGGGAGTTGTGTTTTACAGAACCAAAATCAGAAAGCCTTTTATGATTCTAACTGCTTCTGCAAACCGAATAGCAGAAAATGATTTGGATTTTTCTATTTCGTATGTCGGAAATGATGAAATGGGTTTACTCTGTAAAGCCTTTGAGAAAATGCGCTCTGCGTTGGAAAGCAACAACCGGGAAATGTGGCGACAGATGAATGAGCGAAAAAAGCTAAATGCTGCTTTTTCCCACGATTTGCGTACACCGCTTACTGTAATTGAGGGGCATTTAGGCATCTTGCAGAAATATACACCGCAGGGAAAATTAAGTGCTGACGATATTATGCACACCTATGCTGCCATGGCCGGACAAATTGAACGACTGAAAAACTATACTTTGTCCATGAACACATTGCAGCGCCTTGAAGATGTACCGATTGTAAGACGGCAAGTTGAGGTCAACGATCTAACTGTGAAGCTCAATGATACCGCTGAAATGATCTGCGGAAGCAAGAAACTATCTGTTTTGAACAAGATTACTGCTGCTCAAATCAACGTTGATCCTGAAATTGTTATGCAGGTTTTTGAAAACCTACTATCCAATGCCAACCGATATGCAAAAACCGCTATATCTATACAGTATGCCGTTGACAATGACACATTTTCAATCATAGTAGCGGACGATGGAAAGGGATTTGATGATACCGCTCTGAAATCTGCCACAGATCCTTTTTATACAACAGAAAAAAAGTTGGCTGCCGAACAGCACTTAGGACTTGGCCTTAACATCTGTAAAATTCTCTGTGAACGACATAATGGAAGTATCACGCTATCACATGGCGTTAAAGCAGGTGCAACAATAACCGCCCAGTTTGGAATGGCCGAATAGAAAATATCTTTTTGAAATCTCCCTGTATTTTCAGGGAGATTTTTCATTTGATAGATATTTGAAAATTTCCTTTTAGAATGAGTTTGTAAATCAAAACAAGTAATTTAGAAAGGTGATAATTATGTTACAGATCGAAAAAGTTTCAAAGACATATCATTCTAAAGGGATCGATTATCCTGTTCTAAAAGAAATCACTGCAACAATCCACGATGGAGAATTTGTTGCCATTATGGGGCCGTCCGGCAGCGGAAAAACAACGCTGCTTAATGTAATATCTGGCTTCATCAGTGCGGATGGCGGAAAAGTCATTCTTGACGGACAGGATATTTTAACAGGCGAAGAAAATGAGCTTGCAGAAATACGGCAGCACAAGCTCGGCTTTGTCTTTCAAGACTTTATGCTGTTGAATGGGTTGACTATCCGTGAGAATATTTTTCTTCCCCAGATTATTGCAGGTAAAGGAAAAAGCCAAATGGAGCGAAACACCCAAAATCTATTGGATGTTTTTGGAATTGAAAAAATAGCGGAAAAATATCCTGCCGAAGTGTCCGGGGGACAGAAACAGCGGGCTTCCATAGCAAGGGCGCTATCAAATAATCCGTCCATTATTTTGGCAGATGAACCTACGGGCAATCTCGATTCTAAATCAAGCACAGCCGTGATAGAGGCATTTTTGAACGCGAAATTGAAAATGAAAGCGACCATTTTCATGGTGACGCATGATGCGTTTGCAGCTTCTTACGCCGACAAGGTGATTGCCTTAAAGGATGGGATTGTTTTTGGTGAATTGGTGCGTCGCGGACAGCCGAAAGACTTTCTTGACGAACTACTGGACTTTACAAGAAAGGTAAACGGTGATGGGTATGACGCTTAATGATATTAGCAGAAAACTTTTCAAGAATAATCGGAAACAATACGGTTTGTTCTTCTTTTCCATTGTCTTTTCCATTGCAATGACCGGCGCATACGGCGTTTTACAGTATAGTCCAACGGTTACTAATGTTTTGGTTGATGGTGGCTCGACACAAACAATTTCACAGGCAATGTTTTTTGGCTCGATGTTGGGAATCATTGTTTTCCTTGTGTATGCAGACAGTATCTTTCTCAAATATAAGTCGCGTGAGATTGGAATTTTCCTTTCCCTCGGAATAGATCGGCGCAGCGTACAAAAAATTATTGTCAAAGAATACACGCTCCTTTTTCAAATTGCTGCGTTACTTGGTCTGATCCTGTCTGTTCCGCTGGCCTACTTATGCTGGACGCTTCTCAATCTCTTTCTGGAAACAAAGGAAACGGCATTTAGTATCGGCTATACAGGTTTAGGTATTGCAGTCATATTTTCCTTACTGAATTGGCTTATTCTTCGGACAATCAATCGCAGATATATTAAAACCGTTGATATTTTGAAAATCATTAAGACCTCTGATGAAAATGAAGCGACAAAAAATGGACGTTTGTTCTTGCTGATTCTCGGCGCTTTGCTTGTTCCTGCCGGAATCATTGCATTTTTCACTTTGCAGAATCTTGGAGGTATTCTCAATACATTATTCGCTTTTATTGGCTTAGCCGGAGCTGTTTGGGGCGTTTACCTTTTGATTATCCAATGTGCGTCTATTGGGGATATTCTGAAAAAGTACAATGACAAAGCATATTACAAGAATATGGTCTTTTACAATCTCCTCAAACAGAAAATTCGGCAATATACACGATCTATATTTGTGGCGACACTTCTCATTACCTTTACAATATTTGGGATTGGATTTATAGCCGCAGGATTTATCGACGGTTATAACGTCGCACTTAATGAACCTTACGACTACACCATCAATGCTACCTATGAGCATCCCATGACAGAAAAACGCCTTGGGGAAATAGCCGAGGAAAGCAATGTGACCATTACTGATATAAAGTGTATGGATTGCCTCTTGCTCGGTGTGCAGAACACCTATAAAAATGGTGAGCATGATTGGAGTTCGCGTATTATAGTGAGCGAAGATAATTTCAATGCCTTGTCCGGTACATCAATATCTGTGCCAAAAGGAAGCTACACCATGTATTATGACAGCAGCATGAAGTATAAGCTAAACGCTTTTTCAGCAGATAGCAGCCTTTTTTATAATCCTACTACCGAGCAGGAATTTACATTGACCCAAAATGAACCGATATGCCGTGATGGGCTTTTTAATACCCGGTCTATCTTTTCCTCATTTTTAATTTTGAATGATGAGGATTATCGTGTGATAGCAGCTTCCATTACGGACGAATATAAAGCGGTTTCCTATATGGTAAACGTAGAAAACTGGCCAAGCACAGCAGATTTTCAAAATAATATTTTGGAAACTGTTATTTCTGACAACGACGGAGTAATATTCACAAACTGGCATAACAGTGCGACATTTGCCAAAACAGGAAGTCAAGCAGAGTATCTTCCCTTTGAGGGAAATGAAACTAAAATTGCCCGCTTATGGTCGTTATATCCGTTATCAAAACTGAGCAGTACGACCACACAGTTTGAAGCCTTTGCCACCTATCTTATGCTCATGCTATTTATTGCTATCGTTGCTTTTGTGTCGGCGGTAATGGTGATTGGTCTAAAACTTGTCAGTACGATTTGGGATGATACCGAAGTCTATGATGATCTGCGGCGTTTGGGAATGAAACGCAAAAAGATTAAAGGGCTTATTTCAAAACAAATGCTGTTCGTTTATTTTATCCCTACCGTACTTGGCTGTATCATCGGAGCCTTTACGACATACCGCATCATGCTGGTTTCCGACGTTATCTACATCGGAAAAACAATGCAGTTGGTTGGCTGCGTATGCTGCTTGGTAGTGATAATCCAGATGGCTATTTTCTTCATTCTTCGGTCAAGAGTTATGCGTAACTACGCATGATAATTCTATCATTGATATAAAACTGCCGGGCGACGGCAAAAGAAAAAAAGCCGTCGTACAGCAGCCCTTTGA
>CABRZK010000230.1 GCA_902475415.1 uncultured Eubacterium sp. | reverse complement strand
TGTTTGTCGTTTTGCTTGTCACTTCGCCTGTCTTTTTCAAATGCGAAATTGCTGTGCGAATTTCACGGTCTGTAAGCCCTGTTTCGCCCGACAGTTTCCCGATGGACGAGACAAACGATCCACGTGGAATCGTTGTCCCTTTGAAATTTCCATCCTTCCAATTGGCTTTCAGCAACATATGGATAAACAGCCGGGTTGTATTAATGTCTGTGTACCACTCCCAATCCAGAAGTCCACGGCTCAGTTTTATGTAGTTGCCATCCACCAGATCACCCCGTTTCCAAGTCCTTAAGTAAGTCTCTTAATTTCATTTTTGCCTGTTCCGCTGTAAGTTCCGTGATTGTGACCTCAATTCTCGGATTATCCTTATCTACAGAAACATCATGATAAAAATGAGGGATGCATCTGCGGTTATCTTCTTGCAGCACCTTTGTTTTTGTGAGACTGTCCTGAATGAACTTTGTTGCGCAGGAGAGAATGTTGTCCCCATCTCTCCTGTTGTCTTTTTCAAAACAGTGATAATAGATCAGCACCGGCTTTTCGATATGTACACCATGGAGCTGCTGTCTGATACACCACATGATGTGATTCTCATTATCATTTTTTACCTTTCCGCCCTTATATGGGTTGGTGCGATTTGCTGCCGTGTAATTGTTCAAGCCTTCCAAACTCCCCGGAACTGTAAATTTATACTCCATCGGCACCGTCCTCCATTCTGATCTGCGCATTGCAATCATTAATCTGCTCTGCTAAATATGCCGGAAGAGTGTAGCAATCAACAAATTCGTTTGCATCGGCAAGATCCTTGCGTTTCAGTGCCTTGTAGCTTTTCATTTTTCCCTCATCATCATAGATACCAAACTCACGTTTTAACTGATTGTAAATGTCGCTGAACACTTTTTTATGTACTTTACTATCCCTGTAAGCTTCTGATTTCTTACCGCCGAGCATTTCCACCGCCTTGCGTCTGACATGTGCGGAAAGTTCGTCTGATTCTGCACCGAACAATGGCATATCATTTTCAATATGGTCAATTCTGTGCTCTACCTTGGTCACACGCTTATCCACGATCAATGCTGCTTTCAGCTCCGGTGACATTCCATCAAGCAAATTACTGTGGTCAAAATAAGAATCAACCAATCGATCGTATACTTCCCATGCGGTATCTGTGTTTAAGGATTTTGCATGGAGAAAAGCACCTTTTTTTGTCCAGAGGTATAATTTATTAATTTTTAACGAAAGGTCAATTTGTCCGGTCGTTTTAAAATCTTTTAAATCCTCTCCCTCCAAACAAATAAAATGCTTCCCCTCAGCATACCTGTCTTTGTTTCTATTGAAATTTTTTGTGATTGTATCTGTATTTGTTCCATACGCTTCTGCGATCTGCTGTGTTGTCAGCACTCTCATATCTCTATATTCTGTAACTTTTAATTCTTCCAAGATTTACTCCTTTCTCCCGGCACCATGGAAAGCACCGGGAAACCATGGCTTTCAAAATTTGTGATATATTATGAAATCCTCATGATGTTTTCTTTTAACCGCCGAGCAGTTCTCGACAGTCAGGTGTTTCAACCTATAAATAACTGCGTCCATACCTTTTACGGAAAAGCTCTCTGGCTTCATCCTCTGTGTGCCCTGATGCCACACAATGCTTTTCCCATGCAAGCTGTCCGGCAATTTTGCTCAACTTTTCTGCTGTCGTATTATCATGGACACGCTGTGCAACAGGGCTTTTCGTGTGACAGTACTCACAAACCGGAATTTTTATTCCATCTTCCTCTGCAAGCTTTCTGAACCCATTGCCAAATAAAAGATGATGTTCCTCGGTGGTAGGTCTGCCACAGAAAATGCAGTTATCATTGTATTTTGTAACAATTCCGACTGTTTTCATTTATACCTCTCCCAGCAGCTCTGAATAATGAATAGGTTTCTTTAATACCTTTGTATGCTTACAGTAATCACACAATTCACACCGGATAGGTTCTACCGCACCGGATTTCAATGCAAGAATCTTAGGCGTGTTCTGCTCCACCTCTATAAGCTTCTCATGAAGATGTTCATCATCGATCCATATCAGTTCGATATCTGTTTCTTTTTCCTTAGACGCTGCTGCGATAAAGAATGGTAACCGCTTTCCGGTATTTCTATAAACAACTTCCTGGTACACTGCACCCTGAATGTCATATCCCCAATACTGAATGAAATCCATATAGCCGAAATCCTTTGTATATTCAGCCTTATGCAGTTCTCTCATAACTTTCAGATCCACAATCGCTTTATCTGCAATGTAGCTGTCCATCTTGATTTTCCACTTTGCACCGAACATATCAGCGGTCATAATGACCTGCTTTTCTCCGGACATGAACTGCATAAAGGTTTCATCTCTTTCAATACGGTTGATGATTTCCTCCGCTTTTTTGTAGTCTGCCTTTAAATCCCCGGACTTTGTAAAAAAGGCAGGATTCTGTGCACGGAACAAGTCAAGGCTTCCCTCAAAATGTGAATCCACATAAGAGCCAACCCAAAGAGCTGTTGTCTTTTCAAGTTCCCACTCTCCGTTGAGCATTGCCATGGCCTGTGATTCACACGCTGGCTTTCCGATAGTTCCCATAAAGTTTTTATACTGGCTGACCGAGAGATACTCCCGATCAGCTTCCTTTGAATAGTAATTTTCATTATTCAGTAACATTATCAAATACCTCCGATGCTTCTTTCATAAGTTTCTCATTCTGTGGATCAGAAAAAATATCTGGTACTGCAGGTGCTGCAGCTTTTACAATATCCTCTGCTTCTCCTTCAACAGAACATCCCATAAGTGAATTTGGAATATGCACTCTTGCAAAAAATGCAGATGCACGGTACGCAAGCATAAGTTCCGGCATGGTTTTCCATTTACTTCCGTTCTTCCCGTACCATCCCTCATCTTTTGCCATCTGAATGGTTACCTCTGCACCGTTTATGGTTTCTCCGGTATCTACCTTTTCAGCAGTTAAAAAACATCCCCAAGAATCCGTATTGCGCTCGCCAGTGTATACATGATGGACATTTTTAAATTTTCCACTTGCCATAATCATTGATGTGCAAGCCTGTCCACTCCACTGCGGCTTTCCCTGCACAACATAAAGATTCTGCATAACCATCATCGGACTAACTCCCATGCGGTTTGCCATATCAACCGCAATCGTGCAGTCCATTGGCTTATTCTGATATGCCTGTGGCACCAGGGAAGATGATGCAAACATTTTCCCTATATTAAATAAATTCTGAAAAGCTTCCGGATCAGAAAAAACATTTGATGAAAGCTGTGTATTCGGTTCTACCGTCATGATCTCTGTGTTTTCCATGATATGTCCTCCTATAACTCAACTACTGTCATTGCATCATCATCAGTCGTTCTGGTAGCAATGAACTGTAAACCTTTTTCTTTGCATTTCGCATAAAGTTTTTCTCTAAGGTCTGTCGCCAATTTCTCCACTCCATCAATAAGGATGATGTTAAGGCCATTCGGATTCTACAAAGCAACATCAATGCATAAATCAAGCTTTTCTCCCTCTGACAGATTCGATACCGGAAGTCCGTTAATAAGTGGGATTCCATTTTCAACGGTAAGTCCATCAATCGGGATCGTGCAGTCGGTAAGGATTTCTCCCGGCAGTGTTCTTGCTTTCTCAATCTTATCTGTGAGACTCTGCGACTGTTCTTTCATTTCTGTAATCTCTTCCTGCAAGCCAATCATGCGTTTATATTCATTAATGTGGCTCTGCATCTCCTCGATCGTCTTTGCCTTATTCTGCAAATCCGTCACATCATTTGGCTTTTTATCCGCATATTCTGCATACTCGGCAACCTCTGCATCAAAATGTGCTACGTTCGCCTTATAGGTCTGCTCGATCACTTCAAGCTTGTCCTGCTTCTTGGATGCAAGCTGTTCTTTCTCTTTTTCGTATTCCCTGATCTGCTCATTTAATGATGCAACTGATTTATCAATCTGGTTTGCACGGTTGCTGATTTCCCGGTCGAGTGCCGCAATCTCAATCTCTCTGTCAGCATCGAATTTTCTGATTTTATTCTCTCTGCTTTCCATTAACATTTTTGCTTTTTCAATTGTCTGGTTTTCTCTCTGCAACCGCTCAATCTGTCTGTAAATATCTCCG
>CABRZK010000229.1 GCA_902475415.1 uncultured Eubacterium sp. | reverse complement strand
CTAAATTATCGTTTATCTTTTTGTTACATTCTGCCTTGAGGCTAAGCACATAATACAAGTCTCCGATTGACTCTTGTATAGACCGCTCAGGTATGGGAATCAACAACTGATCCAAAAATTGCTTTTTGAAATGCGGAATAACGTCTCCAACGTTTGTGTTATATATTTGTTGTTGAATTTCTCTGCTTCTTAATACTGCAAACAAATATTTGGGATAAATCTTCGATTCGTCAGCACGCAATGCAATCATATCTTGCGCGATACAAAAATCAACGGGATCAGGAACAAGGCAAACTCGTCCCGGAGTTCCCTTGTTCACGAAAAGAATATCGCCGGAAATCGGGTGTGCCCGAAACCATGTCTGATAAGTTTTCTCGCTTAAATATCTAATTTTTTCATACACCGGAAACAGGGTGTTGTTTGTCACACAATTCGTCGCAATCAGCTTGTGCCCGCTGGGCGCAGTAGGAACAGTTTTGCCGCGATTGTCTACAACAAAAGACAGAAGCTCGGTTAGAGGAACCCTGTTGCAATCTTCCCATAGATTAAATCTCATATCCAATCGCCCCCAGTCGTTCTTTGATCAGAGCTTCAAGCTCATGAGACTTAGTGAAAAGCTCAGAAAGTTCAGAAGTCAAACGTCCCATTTTCTCTTCAAATGGCTCACCGTCATCTTCCTGTTCCTCAATGCCCACATACCGTCCGGGCGTTAAAATATAATCCTGTTTTGCAATTTCTTCGGTCGTGACAACCGCACAGAACCCCTTTACATCTTCCAGCGTCCCATTGCAATACGCTTGATAAGTCTCCGCAATCTTGGCGATATCTTCCGTCGTCAATTCGCGATTCTTGCGTGAAATCATCGTGCCAAGTTTCCGGGCATCAATAAACAGTGTTTTATCTTCAAACGCTTTTTTCTTATTGAGGAACCAGAGACACACGGGAATCTGTGTCGTATAGAAAAGCTGGGTCGGCATCGCAACGATGCAGTCAATCAAATGATCCTCAATAATCTTCTTTCGGATTTCACCTTCGCCGCCGCTCTGGGAAGAAAGCGAACCGTTCGCCAGCACCATACCGATTTTGCCATTTGGCGCAAGATGATAGATCATATGTTGCAGCCATGCAAAGTTGGCGTTTCCAGCAGGCGGCGTTCCATACTTCCAGCGCTTATCCTGTGCCAGTTTATCCGCGCCCCAATCGGAGAGATTGAACGGCGGATTCGCCATGATGAAATCTGCACGCATGGTCGGGTGCAAATCTTCAAAAAATGTGTCTGCCGCATACTTTCCCAAATTGGCATCAATGCCGCGAATGGCAAGGTTCATTTGTGCCATCTTCCAAGTGGTTGCGTTGGCTTCCTGACCATAAACCGCGATATTATCAATGTTCCCCGCATGGTTTTCAATGAACTTTGCGCTCTGAACAAACATACCGCCGGAACCACAGCACGGATCGTATACGCGCCCCTTAAACGGCTGCAAAACCTCAACCAACGTCCGAACAACACAGGAAGGCGTATAGAATTCACCGCCGCGTTTTCCTTCCTGCTCTGCAAACATGGATAAACAGTATTCGTAAGTTCTGCCGAGGATATCCTTTTCGTTGCCGTGTTCCACCATGGCAATATTGGTGAACAGATCGACCACTTCACCCAGCCGTCGTTTATCCAACTCCGGGCGAGCAAAATTTTTCGGCAGAACATCTTTCAGCTTGCTGTTTTCTTTTTCAATCGCTCGCATGGCTTCATCAATTATGGTGCCGATTTCTGGCGTATGCGCCGCAGCCGCAATAACAGACCATCTGGAAGAAGCCGGAACAAAAAACACATTTTCGGAAAGATACTCGTCCTTGTCTTCTGGATCTGCATATTCATCCTTTAACAATTCTGCACGCCGTTCTTCAAAGCGGTCAGAAATATACTTCAGGAAAATCAATCCCAATACAACACTTTTATATTCAGATGCGTCCATATTTCCGCGCAGAACACATGCTGCATCCCAAATCTGCTTCTCAAATCCAATATTCGCAGAGGCCTGAGCTTTTTCCATATCTGTACTCCTTCAAATTTAATCAAATAGCTTTAATAGTCTGTTTCATTATACCATGTCATCCATCCAAAATCGACAATTCATCTGGACTTTTTCAGATACATCATTCCAAAAAGTCACTTCCTCTGTTTTCCCCTCATCCTCTTTTTCGGCAGCTGCTCCTTCCTCAATTCCGACTGCATCAGCACCTCTTTGAACGAGCGTTGCTGCACTTCCGTCAGTTTGTTCCACTTGATTTTCCATTTCGCCATGAGCATGGCTATCGTTCGGTCAATCCAGATTTCATCATCGGGGACATTCTGCTCTTTCTGTTCGCGGACAATGTCCGCTTCCCGAATCAACTGCTGAACGTACTTTTCGATTTCTTCGAGTTGCCGGCTTCCCTCGCTTCTTTCAGCGTACTTGTCACGCAGGAAGCGCAGGATCGGGCGCAGGTCGTTTTTGATTTTCATCTCAAAATACTCGTCCTCGTCAATCTGCGCTTCCTTAAACGTCAGGATCTGGGCATTTGAATCCTCACTGATATTCGTCTCCTTGATAATTTTCATGCGGACGGCTTCAAACAGCATATCAATCGCCCGAATCGCGTTTCTCGCTTCGCCGTCCACCATGATTTCCATATCCATCAGTAATTTCGGAAAATCCGGATGCGTCGCCATTTCGCAAAGCAGTCGGTTGTTGATTTTTCCGCTTTTGAGCAGCTCTGTCATCTCACTGCTGATGTTCAAATCATGGATATCTCCCTGCATCGGGTTTTCGAGTGCTGACAGTCCCAGCAGATAATCCGTCGAAACGCCATAGAATTTCGCCAACGTGACCAGTGCAAATTGGCTACCCTCTTTGCTTTCGTTCGTCTCATAATTGCTCAACGCCGAACGTGAAAGCCCCGTTTGTTCCGCCAATTCGTCCAGCGTAAGCCCGCGTCTGTCCCGCAGCATCTTTAATTTTTCAGAAATCGGCATCGTCTCAAGCATTTCTTTTTTTCCCTCATCATTTTTTCACATTTTTCAATTTGGATAACCGCTTCAAGAGCGTGGATTTTTTGCGATTTCGCGAATTTATCCATCGTTTAGGAATCATCTGTTATTTTTCTTGCTTTTGTGATATGATCTGCTCGTCGATCGACAGAACCCGACGGAACGGAAGGGCGCACTTCTATACATCCTTCGGATGTATCTTCGTGCTTTACGCTCGGTTTTCCTCTTTGCCCTACACTTGCAGTGCAAGAGACTTTGCGCAGCGTTGCTGCGTCCAAGAGGGCTGCCCCCTCTTGCGGCGCTCTGCGCCTATCCCCCGCGTACTTTGCATCAGCCACGATCTGCAAGCAGATCCCGTCTGCCGCAAAGTTTTTGAATCCTTCCGCAGCCGTTTTTCTCATTCGTTTTTTCAGAAAGGAATCCATACGCTATGAACAAAACGCCATCTTCCTCCATCGAACCGAATCAAAAACTGCGTAATCTTGAGCAGGAAAAAGCGCAAGCCGAGCATCGCAGCCAGCGTCTCCAAAACCGCGAACGCTATCTAAGCGAAGGCGCACGGAAAAAGCGTACCCATCATCTTTGCAACATGGGCGGCGCGATTGAAGCCATCTGCCCGCAGATTGCCGCATTGAATAAAGCCGATTTTTACCGCGTCATGGAACGCATCTTTGCGCTTTCCGAAGTGCAGGACATTCTCCTGGATATGACGCTTGAAGATGATGAGGATGATATCGAAAACACCCGCTTTGCATTCGCCGCTGAAAACCAAATTGCGCATGATCCGCGTGGTATTCCATCGTTTGAACAAAGCTGATGGCACTGTATCATTTCTCCGTTTCTCAAATCAAGCGAAGCGCGGGACAGAGCATCCTTGCTGCCGCAGCATATCGCGCAGGCGAACGCCTGTACAGCGAATATTACGACGAGATCAGCGACTACACACGCAAGGGCGGCGTTCTCCATACGGAAATTCTGTTGCCCGCTCATGCTCCGGAATGCTTCCGTGACCGAGCAACGCTCTGGAACGCCGTAGAAGCCGCTGAACGCCATCCCAAAGCGCAGCTCGCATACAGTTTTGACATCGCGCTGCAAAACGAACTTTCACTGAACGAAAATATTGAACTGGCTCGCGCTTTC
>CABRZK010000228.1 GCA_902475415.1 uncultured Eubacterium sp. | reverse complement strand
CCCATTATCTGAAAAGGCAGGCGGGGTGTGCGGTACTTGGATTTTTTGGAATGTTTGTAGTGAGCAGGATTCCGCAGAGCTGGTTAAAGAAGCTGAGTTTTCCGGGATACATACTGTCATTACTGCTGTGTGCTGCAGTTATCGTTGTGGGTAAAGGAGCAAATGGATCCACCAGATGGCTGAAACTTGGTCCGATTCAGCTGCAGCCTTCCGAAATAGCAAAAATAGCTGTCATTTTATTTATGGCTGTTCTGCTGAGTAAGATTCCAAAACAGGTAAAGGATTTAAAGTCGATTATTAAAATACTGATCCTGATTCTTCCGATGGCTGGTGTTATAGCAGTCAGCAACTTAAGTACGGCGATTATCGTAGCAGGTATCGCTGTTATTATGATTTTTGTTGTCAGCCCGAAATATAAAGAATTTATTATGTTAGGTGTAGCGGCAGCAATTCTTGTCGTGGTTGGTATCAACATGGCAGGCTATCGTGCAGACCGAATCAAAGCATGGCTGCATCCGGAAGATTTCCCGGATAAGGCATATCAGACACTGCAGGGATTATATGCAATTGGTTCGGGCGGATTGTTTGGTAAAGGACTGGGCGCAAGTGTACAGAAATTAGGATATGTGCCGGAAGCACAGAATGACTTTATTTTTACAATTATCTGTGAAGAACTGGGATTGTTTGGCGCTATCTGTGTTATGCTGTTATTTATACTGCTTTTGTGGCGGTGTATGGTCATTGCAAACAATGCACCGGATCTGTTTTCAGCATTGCTGGTTGCAGGCGTTATGGGACACATTGCACTGCAGGTAGTGTTAAATATCATGGTTGTTACAAACTGGATGCCAAATACAGGTATTATTCTGCCATTTATCAGCTATGGAGGTACGTCCATAGCAATTCTGCTTACCGAGATGGGGCTGGTACTGAATGTGTCAAGGCATATTAAGATGGATGTCAGTCACCCCATAGAATAAGATGATCACCTGGAATCTTTTATAAATGAGTTGTTCTGGCCGGATATCGGGAGTGCAATGAGAGGTCCGCTCAGAATCTCATAAGCAGGATTCCTGGAGTGTATTGTGATACAGACAGAAATCTGGGAGAAAAGCAGCATGCGTAAAAAAAGAAAAAGAAAGAAAATTGGGCGTGTCATATTGACCGCCCTTCTGATTATAGTATTTGTGATCGCACTGGGAGCCATTCTGGTATGGAAGGTTTTTGTGGTGAAAGATGTCACAGTCAAGGGAAATGAAATCTATAGTGACAAACAGATCGAAGACTGGGTGCTGGACAAAGAGTATTCCTGGAATTCGCTGTATGTGTACTTTGAAAATAAACTAAATAAAACAGAGGAAATTCCATTTGTGGATTCTCTTCAGATCCGGCTGAAATCACCACAGAAGCTGGAAATCAATGTGGTGGAAAAAGGAATTTTGGGATATCTGTATGTGCCTTCTCTGGGAAAAAATGCATATTTTGACAAAGATGGGTTTGTTGTGGAAATTTCTTCAGAAATTATCGAAGGTGTAACCAAAATCAGCGGATTATCAGTAGAAAATGCTGAATTATATAAAAAACTGTCAATTGGAGATAACAGTAAGCTTCTCAGAACATTGCTTAATGTCACGCAGTTACTGAAAAAATATGAGCGCATACCGGAAACGATTCTGATTCAAAATGGAAATGTTTATCTGAATTATGGACAGATTCAGGTAAATCTTGGTTCAGGGACAGATCTGAACGAAAAAGTGCTTAGAATGAATCAGATTCTGCCACAGCTTGACGGAATGAGTGGTATGCTGCATGTAGAGACGTGGTCAGAAAACAATACGGATATTTATTTCCGGAACGGAGAACTGATTGAATTTCCGAATGATGTACAGACGGTTCCGGAACAGACTGAGGATGCATCCGGACAGGATTCAAATAATCAGGCAGATGGACAGTAAAAAATCTGATTTTATAGTTGATTATTTGCAGAAAAAACGATATTATAAAAGATATAGCAAATATAGTGGCAGAAATGTTATGAAATATAGTATAAAATATTCCGTTTCAGGGATAAAAGGAGGATTATCGTGGTTGAAATCATGTCAATAGGGGCTGAGTCCAGCGCAAAAATAATTGTAATCGGAGTAGGTGGCGCTGGAAACAACGCCGTAAACCGAATGATAGATGAGAAGATTGGCGGTGTGGAATTCATCGGAATCAATACAGACAAGCAGGCACTTACTTTATGTAAAGCACCGACACTGATTCAGATTGGTGAGAAATTAACCAAAGGACTTGGTGCAGGCGCTCAGCCGGAGATTGGACAGAAGGCAGCAGAAGAAAGTGCTGAGGAGCTGACAGCAGCTATTGAAGGCGCTGATATGGTCTTTGTTACATGCGGTATGGGAGGCGGAACAGGAACAGGTGCAGCTCCTGTTGTTGCAAAAATCGCAAAAGAGATGGGCATCCTTACGGTAGGCGTTGTTACAAAACCATTTAAATTTGAAGCAAAAACTCGTATGACAAATGCAATTCACGGTATCGAAAATCTGAAAGACAGTGTAGATACGCTGATTGTTATTCCAAATGATAAACTTCTTGAGATTGTTGACAGAAGAACAACGATGCCGGATGCTTTAAAGAAAGCGGATGAAGTATTACAGCAGGCAGTTCAGGGAATCACAGACCTGATTAATGTACCGGCACTGATCAATCTGGATTTCGCAGATGTTCAGACTGTTATGAAAGACAAAGGACTGGCTCATATCGGTATCGGTGCAGCTACCGGTGATGATAAGGCAATCGAAGCAGTTAAAATGGCTGTTGCAAGTCCGTTACTTGAGACAACAATCAATGGTGCATCCCATGTCATCATCAATATTTCCGGTGATATTTCCCTTATGGATGCAAATGATGCAGCAAGCTATGTTCAGGAACTGGCCGGAGACGATGCCAATATCATCTTTGGTGCTAAATATGATGAGTCCATTCCGGATGCGGCTACAATTACAGTTATTGCAACAGGACTTGAGACAGAGGCAGCTCCTGCACAGAGCATCTTACCTGGTATGAAATTCAATGGTGGCAACACATTAAATATGGCACGTACTGCAGGTACTCCTGTAAAACCGGTTCAGCCAGTGACACCATCACAGAATTTCAGCGGCATTCAGCGTCCGCAGAAGCCAACACCGACAGTTGCTCCACGAGATATTAAGATTCCGGAATTCCTGAAGAATACAAAAAGATAAAAATATACGGATTTAAGGATCATTTTTTTAAAAAGCTCCGCGATTTCGACAAGAAAATCGCGGAGTTTTTTGTATTATGAAAAGGGCAGGAGGTGACAGGTGATCTATGAATGGTATGCAGATGTGTTTTTCCTGACAAATCTGTTGTTGGATATCAGTGCCATGCTTGCTGCAGGAATGATTCAAAATCAGCGGATTCGACTGATACGGTGTATCCTGGTTTGCGCTCTTGGTGATCTTGTAACGATTTTTATATTATTGTATCTGAAACTGTTACCGGGAAGCATTCTGTTACATGGAATTGTACATCCGTTGATGACCTGGCTGGTATTTGGGGGCAGAGATCGTGCAGGTTATCTGCGGACATTGCTGACGGTATATGTGGTTTTCTTTCTTATGGGAGGGATACAAAGCAGTATGACACTGTATTTTGGCAATCATACGATGCAGATTGTATTATCCGGTCTGACGGCGACAATTTTTGGTGTGATTTATCTTGTTCGCAGAAAAGTGACGACGGGAATTTGCCAGGTGGAATTGTGGTATCGGGAACAAAAGATGATACTGAGTGCTTATTGTGACAGTGGAAATCTGTTGCGGGATCCGATGAATGGTGCACCTGTCTCAATTATACAGAAAGAGGCAGTTGTTGCTTTTGGGGATACGTTACCGGAAAAGAAGAAGATAACGTATCGAACAATCAGTGAGCCGGAAGGTTCGCTGGATGTTATTGTTCTGGACAGGATGATTATTTATTGTGGAGGAACCACCAGGCAGATTTTGAAGCCGGAGGTCGGATTACACAGCGGAGAGCTTATGCAGCATCCAAAAGTACAGCTTTTGCTGAATGCAGCTTATTGTTAAGGTACAGGCAGATAAATATATGATAGAAACAGAAAGGGTGTTTGAGTATGTATTTGAAAGTG
>CABRZK010000227.1 GCA_902475415.1 uncultured Eubacterium sp. | reverse complement strand
AACGAAAGTAATTCTTCTGAATAGGTGCAGGTGTACAGCAGATGGATGGTCAGTGGGGTGGGTGCATCTGATAATTTGTGCCAGCCGGTTAAGGCATGTATGCCATCAGATGAAGTCAGTATGGCAGGGTAATCTGTGAACAGATGCTGAATTTGTTTTAAACCGATATACATGTCGTGTCCTCCTCTATCTGTTCTATATTATACACGAAATAATTTTGAATGTAAAAACATCTATTCTACATTTGTGTAGAAAATGACTATGCTATTTCTCCGATATCGTATGAATAAATGAAAGGCGAATTTTTATACAATGTAATCAGCAAAGATAGGTCGAAAAATCAGAGCTGTTTTTAAATAGCCGGATGACCGGAAAGATAGGAAATTAGGTCTGAGTGACTATCAAAATTGATGAAAAAGGAGAATAAAAAATGAGCTTTAATGATAATCTTCCAAAATTAAAACCGTTTAGTAGAAGTGTTTCCATCATTGGCGTAGGTGCAACACCGTTTATCCGTATTCTGGATGACCCGGCAGTAGATGGCATGAATGAGCAGGAATTATTTGCATATGCAGCCAGAGATGCCATGAAAGATGCCGGTGTAGATGGCAGTGATGTGGAATTTTATATCCATGGTCAGGCAGGACCGGGCTGGACAAGTAACCTGGCTACTCCGAATATGCATGTGGCGAACTGGATCGGTATGAAAGGAAAAGGTTCCTATCATCACAGTGAAGCTTGTGCAACTGGATACGTTGGAATCGAGACGGCTGTATCCCTGGTTGCTTCCGGAGAATACGATATGGTATTGAGCGGATGTATCGAGACACCATATTCCATCGCTTACCCGACCAGAGTCGTAACAAAACGTCGTTTCGGAACAGATGCAATTTTCCATGATGTACTGGCTTCTACCCAGTGCAGAGATTATACATTATTCACCCGTGGTTCTCTGCCTTTTAACTCAGAATCCTGGCTGGATTATTATGTGAAAGAGAATGGAATCAGCGCAGAGGATGTGGACGCAATGATGACAGCCTTATCCATTAACTGCTGCCGTGCAGCTGCTTTGAATCCACTCAGTACGATTACAAACAATACATATGAAGAGCTGGCAGCAGCAAACGGAATGGATTCTGCATATGAGTATCTGCATTCTAAATTTAATCCGCTGATCGGTAAATATATGAGAGGATCACACTTTGAACAGCGTTGTGACGGAGCAGCAGCAGTCATTGTGTGTCCGACAGAACTGGCTTATAAATATACAGATCATCCGATTGAAATTCTTGGTATCGGTCATTCCAATGTAGAGGCCGGAAATCCGAGAAATGAAATGTATGCAACTCAAAATGCATATCGTCAGGTAAAAGAATTAACTGGTCTGACAGGTGCTGATATGGATATCTTCCTGGCAAATGACTTCTACAATCAGTCAGAATTCCTGTCCGCAGAGATGTGCGAGTATCTGCCGAAGGGTGAAGGATGGCAGTATACAAAAGAAGGTCGTATCGCATATGATGGAGACAGACCGATCAACACGAACGGCGGACGTTGCCAGTATGGTCATGCAGCAGGTGCATCTGGTCTGCATGATGTATATGAGGCTGTTCATCAGATGCGTGGAGATGCAGGTGCAACTCAGGTTCAGCATGATGTAAAACATGCAATGCTGCGTGGATTTGGCGGAAGTCAGAACGTATTGAATATCATGATGGAGAGAAAATAGGAGAGGAGGACGATGGTTAAAATGACAAAATATGATTTAAAACCGATTGTAAAAACTTATTATGATGCTTTGGAAGAAGGAACCATTCTGGGAAGAAAATGTACCAGATGCGGACATATCGAGTTTCCTCCTTATCTGTGCTGTAACGAGTGTGGATGTCTGGATACAGAATGGGTGGATCTGAGCAATATGCGTGGTATCGTAAAACAGGCACTTCCGACAAAAGGTGCTTTCGGTGATCCGGAATTCCGCAACACACAGGGTGATTATTTTGCAGTTGAGATTGAAGTTCCGGGCATGGATCCGTTTAATGCAAGTTTATTACATGTAGATTATGATAAATATCAGGAATTTGACCGGTATATTGATGAACATGAGGTAGAAGTAAAACCACTGATTTTCCAGGATGAAGACGTGAAAGTTGTCGGATGGGAGCTGGTAGAAGACAATGAATTTAAGAAGATTCCTGAGATAAAAGCACCGGAACCAAAAAAGGAAGAAAAGACTGTGGCAGCCGCAACACCAGCCAGTGTGGATCTGAGTCAGGATGCAACCGCACAGACGGTTATGGAAGCGGCAGCAGATGCTTATGGAGTAGCTGTATCAGATATTACACTGGCAACCGATATTCGTGAGGATTTATCCAATGAATCTATGAAGATGATCGTCATGATCTCAACCATTGAGGATCAGCTGAATGTAACAATTGAAATTCAGGAAGCAAGTAACCTGAATACGATTGCTGATTTTGTAAATGTAGTAAAAGAACGTCTGGGTGAAGAGAAAATTGTTTCGAATGCACCGGCAGCGAATAATTCTGCTACAGCGACAGCAGCACAGTCATCCGAAGAGCTGGATGATGTGGCAAAAGCTGTTATCGAAGCAGCAGCAGATGCCTACGGTGTAGACGCTTCCGGCATTACACTGGCAACCGATATTCGTGAGGATTTATCCAATGAATCTATGAAGATGATTGTCATGATCTCAACCATTGAGGATCAGCTGAATGTTACAATTGAAATTCAGGAAGCAAGCAATCTGAATACAATTGGAGATTTTGTTGCCGTTGTACGGGAAAGATTATAAACAAGTAAACATTGTACATAAAAACCAAATGTCGGAGAAAGTCGCTGCAAATACGGTGGCTTTCTCCAAATTTCGAAAAAAGGAGCGAAAAAAATGGCATTTCAGTTCATGAATTCTATTTATGAAAAAGCAAAGAAAAATGTAAAAACCATTGCAATTCCGGAAGTAACTAATGAATATATGATCAAAGCAGCAGCAAAAGCAACAGCAGACGGGATCGCAAATATCATTCTGGTTGGAAATCCGGAAGATGTAACAGCAACAGCCGAAAAAGCCGGTGTGGATGTGTCAGGAATCCGTGTGGTAGATGTGAATGATACAGCTTATAAAGAAGAATTACTGGATAGATATAATAATTCTCCGGATAAAGCTATGCCTACTAGTTTTGTAAAGAAAAGAATCGACCACCCACTGTATCTGGCAACTCTGCTTCAGGCTGTGGGAGAAGCAGACGGAACACTGGCCGGAGTAGATACAACAACATATGAGTTTGTACTGGCTGCAAAAAGTATTATCGGAATGCAGCCAAACTGTCCAACAGCTTCCGGACTTCTCATTGAAGAGATTGAAGGATTTGCCGGAGATCAGGGTAACCTGATCGGTATGTCTGACGGAGCTGTCTGCATTCAGCCGACAGTGGAACAGCATGCCGGAATCGCAATTTCTTCCTGCGAGACATTCGAGACATTGACTGGAACAGAAGCAAAATGTGCCTTTCTGTCATTCTCCACAGATGGATCAGGCGGACTGAGCGAACCGGTAAAAAAAGTGCGTGAAGCTGTAGCACTGGCACAGCAGCTGAGACCGGATCTGAAAATTGACGGAGAATTCCAGGCAGATGCAGCAGTGGATGCAAGAGTCGGAGAGAAAAAAGTAAAAAGAGAAAGTGCAGTAGCAGGACATGCAAATGTACTGATTTTCCCGGATGCAGCAGGATGCAATATCGGATCAAAACTGGTGCAGCGTCTGGCAAATAATGTACAGGTTTACGGACCGATTTATCAGGGATTCCGTCTGCCGATTCTGGACTGCTCCAGAAGTGATACAGATGTGGAACTTTATAACAATATTGCATTGCTTGCAGTTATGGCAGCAAGATAGTTGCTTATATTTTTTAGTACACAGGAAATAGAAGGAGTCAACAAAAATGAAAGAATTTACTGTACTTACCATTAATCCTGGTTCATCCAGTACAAAAATGGGTGTTGTTAAGGGCAATAAAGTAATCGTAAACCGTGAAGTGGATCACCACAAGGAAGATTTTGCGGAATGCAAAACTTTTGCGGATCAGGAGCCGATCCGTATGTCTATGATTCGAAAAGCACTGGAAGAAGAAGGAATTGCCCTGTCAGAGCTGGATGCTGTGTCTGGTCGTGGTGTTGGATTATATCCATGTGC
>CABRZK010000226.1 GCA_902475415.1 uncultured Eubacterium sp. | reverse complement strand
TCGGGACGCAGAGGTCGCAGGTTCAAATCCTGTCGCATCGATTCTTGGCAGGGGCGCTGGAACGTATGAGAAATCGACGTTCCAGTTTTTTTGTGCCAAAAAGTTTGGTAGAGCACTGCGTACGGGACGCAGAGGGCTCACAAGGTCCGGTGGACCTTGGCTTTGAGCCGACCGAAGCGGAGCGGAGACCGCAGGTTCAAATCCTGTCGCATCGACTCTTGGCAGGGGCGCTGGAACGTATGAGAAATCGACGTTCCAGTTTTTTTATTGTCTTATAGATTTTGAAATGATATGATGATAGTAGCTGACCGAAATGGTTACACTGGAGTATATAAAAATCACATTTTTTGATTATACTCTTAAGAAACAACGAGTTGTAAAGCATAAAGAAGGAGAAGCTACTATGAGAGCAGAGCAGAATTTTAAATGGGAAAAACTGTCACTTGGTACCTGCTATTACCCGGAACACTGGGATAAAAAACTCTGGCGGGATGATCTGCGCAGAATGAAAGAAAACGGAATCTTTACCATCCGTATTGCAGAGTTTGCATGGAATAAGATTGAACCGAGAGAAGGGGAATTTACTTACGAATTTTTTGATGAGTTTCTGGATGTGGCAGAAGAAGAACAGATGAAAGTCATTTTCGGAACACCGACAGCGACACCACCGGTATGGCTGACCGAAAAATATCCGGAAGTACTGAACTGTCGTCTGGATGGCACACCGTTTTATCATGGTATGCGCCGTCATTACAACTACAATTCACCGATTTATCAGGAACTGTCTGCACGAATTGTCAAAAAAGTGGCAAAACATTACGGTAAACGTCCATGTATCGTTGGATGGCAGATTGACAATGAATTAAACTGTGAAGTGGACGAATTTTATTCCGAAAGTGATACACTGGCATTTCGTGAATTTTTAAAGAAAAAATACAAAACACTGGATGCATTAAATGAGGCCTGGGGCACGATCGTATGGAACCAGACCTACACAAACTGGAAAGAAATCTATGTGCCGCGTACAACCGTGCATGATTCCACGAATCCGCATCAGGTGCTGGATTATTACCGTTTTATTTCTGACAGTACGATCCGTTTCTGCAAAATGCAGAGTGATATTATCCGCAAATACAAAAAGCCGGAAGATTTTATCACAACAAATGGTATTTTTGGTAACGTAGATAATCACAAAATGGAAGATGACTGTCTGGACGTGCTGACTTATGATTCTTACCCGAATTTTGCATATTGCCTGATTGAAGATCCGAAACATTCCGATGACCTCAATGACCGGAAATGGAGCAAAAATCTGACAGAAGTTCGTTCCATCTGCCCGCATTTTGGCATTATGGAGCAGCAGTCCGGCGCAAATGGCTGGAATACACGCATGGAAGCACCGGCACCAAAACCGGGACAGATGACATTATGGACCATGCAGAGTATCGCACATGGTGCCGATTATGTCAGCTTTTTCCGCTGGCGTACCGCAACGGTAGGAACAGAGATTTACTGGCATGGAATTCTGGATTATGACAATCGCTACAACCGCAAGCTGGCAGAAGTAAACCGTATCTGGCATCGGGTACAGGCCATTGAAAGTGTGACCGGAGCAGAATACAAAGCAGCCTTTGCATTAGTCAAAGATTACGACAATGTGTGGGATGCACAGCTTGATGTATGGCATGAGCGTCTGGTGAAAAAGAGTGAAAAAGAGATCTTTGTGGCAGCACAGTTGAGTCATACACCGATGGATGTCTTCTATTTAAAAGACAGCACAGATGTGGAAGAACTGAGCAAATATCCGGTACTGATCTATCCGCATCCGCTGATTCTGACAAAGAAACGTGCCAAAGTGTTGAAAGAGTATGTAAAAGCGGGCGGAAAACTGATCATTGGCGCAAGAACCGGTCAGAAAGACAAACATGGTCATTGTGTGATGGAGCCAATGCCGGGATTACTGACCAATGTAAGTCATACCGATGTCAAAGAATTTACCTTTGTGGGACCGGCAGATGATGCGGTATCTATGGACTGGAACGGCAAAGAGATCGAAACCGGAATTTTCAATGATATTCTGGCGGCAGCAGGAGATAATGTGGAAGTACTGGCAAAATATACATCCAATTATTATGCAGGCCGTCCGGCGCTGATCCGTACTAATACACAGCAGGGTTATACACTGCATTTCGGTGGAACCTTTACCCGTCAGAATGTGGCAGAATTCCTGTCTTATACCGGCGTTATCAATCCGTGGAGTGACATCATTGAGCTTCCGGCTGACTGTGAGATCGCAGTACGTGAGAAAAATGATACGAAATACATTTTTGTCCTGAATTACAGCAGTGAAAAACAGAATATTACCTTAAAAACACGTATGACAGATCTGTATACCACGGCAGACAGCCAGGGCGAGATTACCCTGGAACCATACGAGACAAAAGTATATCAGTTATAGGAAAATCCTATTTTTTGAATGAAACAAGAATCTTCGTTCCATTCGGTATGGATTTACACTGAGAAAAAATAATGCAATATAAACGGAGAAACACGAAACGATGAATTTATATTTTGCACCGCTGGAAGGAATTGGCGGATATATTTACCGAAATGCACAGGCAGATTATTTTGAAAAAGCAGATAAATATTTTTCGCCATTTCTGGCACCGAATCAGAATCGCAGTATCAGTCCGAAAGAATATAAGGATATTGCACCGGAACATAATGAAGGGATTTACCTTGTCCCACAGATTATGGCAAACAATGCTGAGATATTTCTGAAAGCGGCGCAGGAACTGGAACAGCTTGGATACCGGGAAGTAAACCTGAATCTGGGCTGCCCGTCCCGGACAGTGGTGACAAAATACCGTGGATCCGGTTTCCTGGCTAAAACGGATATGTTGGAGGCATTTCTGGAAGAAGTTTACAGTAAAATCAATATTAAGCTGTCGATCAAAACCCGTCTGGGAATGGAAGAGGAAGAAGAATTTGAACAGTTGCTGGAGATATATAATAAATTCCCGGTTTCGGAGCTGATCATTCACCCACGGGTGCAGACGGATTATTACAAGAACACACCGCGGATGGAAGCCTTTTTGAAAGCACTGGCGAAATCAAATAATCCGGTTGTATACAATGGAGATATTTTCAGTGGAGAAAAATATGAGCAGGTGCTGAGTGAAATTGCACAGAACATGAATATACAGGACTCATGTGGATTATGTGGTGTTATGCTGGGGCGTGGCGTGTTGGCCAATCCAGCATTGTTTGGAGAAATTCGCGGAAGTGAATGGAAAGATGAAACCGATGAAAAAGACGTATTTCCTGGCGAAAAAGACAGCATGCGAGGTAAGGCGGATGCAACTTCGGGAACAGAAAAGCTGACAAAGGAACGTCTCTGGGAGTTCCATGAGCGTCTGATTGTAGATTATTCACAGGAAATGTCCGGGGAGCGAAATGTGCTCTTTAAAATGAAAGAATTGTGGTTTTACATGGCACAGTCTTTTGAAAATACAGAAAAATACGAGAAAAAAATCCGGAAAACACAACATCTGACGGATTATCGTCTGGTAGTAAGACAGTTATTTGCAGAGTGTGAACTGAGTTGATGCTATCGATATCCGATGCAAGAACGGGCGCTGTTTTCAGAATATGAGTGATTCATAGAATATAAATTAGATGGATTTTATGATATTGGTGACTTGACGAGTGAGTATCGATAGCATCATGTATGTGATAATAAACAGATGATATACCGGTTGCTTTCCTGCACATTTCTGGCTATAATGTGAGGAGCAACTTATAGTAGTGGGAACTAATTCCCTAAAATGTAGAATATGGAGTGTATTACAATGAAAATTACAGAGGACATTATTTATGTAGGTGTAAATGATCACGATGTGGATCTGTTTGAAGGACAATATATCGTTCCAAATGGTATGGCATACAATTCTTATGTAATCCGGGATGAGAAAAATGCAGTTATGGATACAGTAGATGGCAACTTCGGTGAAGAATGGATTGCCAATGTTGAGAAAGCACTGGATGGTGCGACACCGGATTACCTGATCGTTCAGCATATGGAGCCAGATCATGCAGCCAATATTCAGGTATTTGCTGAGAAATATCCGAATGCACAGATCGTCGGAAATGCCAAAACATTTACCATGATGAAAAACTTCTTCCGCGGATTAAATCTGGATGGAAAAACAGTAGAAGTGAAAAATGGTGAGACATTA
>CABRZK010000225.1 GCA_902475415.1 uncultured Eubacterium sp. | reverse complement strand
GAGCTTTCAACTCCCACTGACATAAGCATCCCCCCTCACCCGCCACTTAGTGCTCCGCGCACTTGAAGCGGGGGAATGCTTATCTGCGTTCAAACTGTTCAAGCCGTTCGTAGAAACCATCATAAAAATTCTCCTGCTGTACAGGAGTAAAATAAAACATTTGAAGAAACAGCATATTTTTCCGTTTTGCTTCCTCTTCATCACAATTTTGCATGGTCTGACGAAGAGATTTGGTGAGCGCATGCCATTTTACTAAAAACTGCTCATAATCCTTCATTCCATCCATTTCAAGCCACTTACTTACTTTCATCTTTGATTTATTTTTCGCCGGACAGGCATCTGTCAGCAGAAAATAGCTCAGATTTTCCCCATCATAATTTCGCCCCAGAGGAAACAGACGGCAAATCCCCGGTCTAAATGCATGGATACTGCATCTGCCTTCTTCATTTAAAAAAGAACATTTTGGTCCTGTCGCGGATGGTGCCATTTTCAGATTCGGAAGGATCAGACCATCTTCCACATGCAGATCGATCGCACCTGCAAGCAGTTGTTCAAAACTCTGTCCAAGGTTCCGTTCCAGACGCCAGACATCCATCGGATCCAGCAAAATCGATTCACCCATATCACAACAACAAGCGGAACAGCCATTGCAGTCATGACAGCCTACTTTTACCATATCGTTGCTGCTATATAACTTTCCATCTGATATATCTTTTAAATATTCTTCCATCTATTTCACCCGTCTTTCAAAAATCCAGTAGTTGCATTATAACAAAAATGCTGATGTTTTCCAAGGGGCAGATTTACAGACAAACGTCCCCTGCTCATTGCTTATCGCAATTCAGGCAGAGGACATTCTCTTTTTCTTCAACTATTACAACTTTTCTTTATACTCATACACGCAACGGATATCCTTTAAACTGCAACATCTTCCATTTACATAATCCGGCTGCGTTTCCAGATATATCTTATCATCTTCCTCCAGTGGATACAACCGTAGTATCAATTCCGTTGGAAAATCAAATCGTTTCAGACTGACTTCCCAGACATCACCAATGAAATACTGATCCGCAATTTTCTCGCCATTCAGATAAAGTTCTGCCTGATCTGCCTGGAAATCAATCTGAAGGAAGATATTTTCTTTTACTGCATCATATGCTTTGTCATAGGAAATTCGAATCACATATTCCTGATAATCTTTGCCAGTATCGTCAATCGCACATGCTTCTGCCTCGGAAAAATCTGTTTTTTCTGCTCTGTGAAAAACATTTTTTTCTTTCCGTATAATGCAGTTATTTACATCTGTATGTGTAAATGACGCGACAGTCTGATTGTCTGCTGCCGTCAGATCATGACTCAGCACACAAATTGTGGATGCATCACCTTCCACATGTAAAAAATCCGGAATGATATCTGGTTTTTTCCACCCATTGTCAATCCACGTTTTAGCATCTTCCACAGTCGCATCCATGATTATCCAGCAGTTTTTCTGTGCACGATCACTGCGACAAATTACCTCTATCCCATTTTCTGTTTCCAAAATAGGTAACGCACTGAAAAACAATATATTTGGATATTTTTTCATGCGCCATGCATATTTTGCCCAGATTCGATCCATACTGATAAGCACTTGGCCAGACAGTTTTTCATCTGCCTCATACTGCATTTTTTCATTTCCATAGAAAAACCATAGTTTCCGGTTAATATTGCATAATGGTGTCTGATTAATCCAACGTAATGTCACGTCATCTGACAGCAGAAAATTAAACGGATAAAAGAAGTAAGCTCCATTTTTAATATCCTGTTTTGGGAAACTTATTTCTCCATCTGCTGTCTGAACACGCAACATCACATCTTTATGCTCTGCCATCTCATAACCACGCTGATAATTGTTTACAAACAGATAGCCACGATCACCGCTTCTGCGCGTAATCATGCGAAATTCAGATAAATCTTCTGCATCCTGGAAATCTCCGGTATGAACTGAAGTACTCTCACAGTCATCCCCCGCAAACTGTGGCTGCATATTGCAAAATGTCTCCCCATAATCATGTGCAAACATGGAAAGAAGTTTCAATTCTTTTGCTGTCTCTGAAATCTGACCATATTCCCGGATCGGTGCCTGAAAATCATAGGAAAGTTCAGGGACATCGCAAAAGGAACCCACCGCCGTCGATTCCTGTAAGCTACTGAGTTTTCCTTTCGGATTTGTTCCACCATGATACATATAATAGCCCAACAGGTTACAACCACTTCCAAGTTTGCATACTGACATTGCTCCAATATCTTCCGCTGTCACCCGTGGTCTGCGATGATGTGTCACCAGCACACCGCCACCAAGTTCTGCGGTCAGATACGGATAAGCATCTTTATCAAATGACAATTCCATCCCCGGTGCATAATCACTGCCGATATTTCCATCATTTCGCACCGTTGAAAACAGATAATTTTTGTTTGGCGGAAGCTGTTCTAAAGAAGCATCCCATGGAGCATCACAATAACCGCCCATGACCGGTGTCAGATCACCAAGTACCACACCGCCCCATCCGGTCGCTGTCCAATAAGGTGCTTCAAAACCAATCGTTTTTGCCATTTTTGTTAGCGTACGCATATGTTGCTCCCCGGCAGCACCTCGTAAACCACCCACATGACCATATTCATTTTCAATCTGAATACCAAGGATACAATGTGTTCCTTCCACTTCTTTATAAATTTTCTTCCAGAAACGTTCCACCAAAGCCAGGTAATCCGGATCATCGCTGCGCAATTTATATCCTTTTTTCAGCAGCCAGTCCGGGAAACCGCCATTCCGTGCTTCTCCATGCGCCCACGGTCCAATACGAAGCCACACATGCATCTGCCATTTCTCGCACAATTTCAAAAAATAATGCAAATTGCGCTGACCGGAGAAATCAAAGACACCTTCTTCTTCCTCATGATGAATCCAGAAAACATAGGTTGCTATGATATCCATGCCACAGGCTTTCATTTTTCGAATCTCATCTTCCCATTCCTTCTCCGGGCATCTGGAAAAATGAAACTCCCCCATCATTGGAAAAATTGCTTTTTCATTTTTGAGTAAAGATACTCCGTTAATACTGTATTTTTCCATTCAAAATTCCTTTTCTCATATTTATTTTCATCAAGATTTGTAAACTGAGTAATTTGTTTTTTACTTTGTTTCTGTGTCTATTATATCATTTTAGTTCCATACTTCCTATTTATTTTTCATCCAAAAACTTGCTTTTCTTTTTTTAAAAATTGCTCCGCAACATATCATCTTGTTTTAACTATTTTGTTTCTGCTATAATTCAGCAATAAACCTGATATGATTTGGAAACGAAAAAAAGCCTTCTGCCATTTAGCAAAAGACTATGTTTCTTATAAGTAAAGCGGACATTTACAATCCGCTTTCACTACTTGCTCAGGAACGCAGTCGCTTTGTGACCTGTCAGTGGGAGCTTTTAACTCCCACTGACATAAGCATCCCGCTTACCCACCACTTAGTGCTCTACACACTTCAATCGGGGGAATGCTTATTCTGCGTTCATATAAAGTATTTCTGATGACTGCTCATCTGTATCTGTTCGCAAGGTATATATCATTATATGTAAAAAATTATTACTGTTTTAGGTATTTTACTGAGCAGCCATCTCGTTGGTTATATTTTATCAAACTATTCGTTGTTTTTACATGCCCGTTTTGGCACAAAAAAGTGCCTATTTCAGCAAACATTGAAACAGGCATAAATTATTATCTTCTGTTTTCTGAAAATTGACACTTTATTCTTTGACTTTTCATTACTGATTTACAAATTCCTTGATCTTGTCACGCTTATCAATCTGTAATTTTTCCAGAATCGTAGAAACGTAATGTTTTACCGTATTGACTGAAAGTCCCATATGTTCTGCAATCTCCTGATTTGTCCAGTCACGGCAAGCAAGCATCGCGATAGAAAACTCCACCGGAGTCAACAGATCCGTCACTGCTTTTTGCATCTCCGGATTGTGAATTTTCATCCATCCACGGCTAAAAGCAATGACTCCATCCATCATTTTTTTATATACATACGGTTCCCGCTGTTTTACCCAGACTTCTAAAACTCCTTGCAGCAATCCATGATGCTCAATGAACGGCTCCAGAAGTTTATCCTGTCTTGCAATCTCCCATGCTCGAATCACAGACTCTCTGGCTCCTTCCTGATCTTTCTGATTGATCTGACACATGGCATTGACACAATTCAGATAAATAAATGGAATCGGATACATTTTTTCTGCCATC
>CABRZK010000224.1 GCA_902475415.1 uncultured Eubacterium sp. | reverse complement strand
TCATCCAGCAGCCGCAAAAATGCATCTGCAATTTCCGGATCAAACTGCGTTCCCCGGTTATTTTTGATTTCTTCATAGATCACTTCCGCGCTCAGAGAATTACGGTATATTCTCCGGGATTGCATTGCATCATAACTGTCGGCAACAGCTACAATCCTTGCCTGAATCGGGATATCTTCGCCTTTTAATCCATCCGGATAGCCACTGCCATCATAGCGCTCATGATGATGTCTTGCTACTTCCATGACATAATTGATCAGAGTGATATTTTTAAGGATTTCCGCTCCTATCACGGTATGCTCTTTGATAACTGCATATTCTTCTTCCGTAAGTCTGGTTGGTTTATTCAATATTGTATCCGGAATACCAATTTTTCCAATGTCGTGCATATGTGCCGCATGGCGCAGATTTATGATATCCTTTTGTTCCCAGCCAAGTTCTTTTGCGATCAATACAGAGTATTCTGCCACACGATGGGAATGTCCACGCGTATACTCATCTTTTGCCTCAATCGTAGTGGATAATGTCTGCATCAGCTGCAACGACATGGTCTCCATCTGTTTCCGGCGTTTTGTCATTTCCCGTTTCTGACGGGTATTTTCTATGCGCTGCACCTTTCGAAGCGTCCGCAACAAATTCACGAACAGCAGTACGATCATCGCAATTCCCAGAGTGATTCCGGAAACGGAAACCATACAGTATGCAGAAATAGATTCAACAACTACTCCTGCAATTGCCAAAAATATGCCTGCCAGAATAAAATAATTCTTTTTGATATGTCCATGCACCAGATCATACAACGAGGTAAGTACTACCAGAACCAGCATCGCACCCAGTATCACATGGGCAACCGGAAGCGTCTGTATGTAATCTGCAATACCTGCCATATGTAAAATCGTACAGACTACGAAATTCACACAGGCTGCAATTTCAACGACCAGATATTGTTTCTGATATCTCCCATTCTGCAGATTATCAATATAATAAACAATTGGCAACGGACATAATATAACCATAATGAAGCACAGTGAAGATAACACAGATGCATTCGGAACAATCAACTGCCGAAACTTTGATTCCCCGATCATCCAGCTGGCCGCCACGACAATACACCAGCCCAGATATTCCATATCAAATTTTGACTGATATGCCACACCTAACGCAAGACTGAAAATCACCGTTACTACTCCGGCAAATAAAAGAAAAAATGCCATGACAGTTTCCAGCCCATAGTCAGCAAAAATGCTTTCCCAGATATCTGACTTTTCACCACAATAAAGTGTATTGACCACACCCGCATATTTTTCCGTATGCGTTTCCAGCTCAATACGAACCTCTTTTCCGGCATCTTTATCAGAAGTTGCACAGAATACATAGCGGCTGGCTGAATTCTTACCAAATATCCGGCTGTTTGAGGTGTCATACTCTTCCCGCAGCTGATTCCCTATATAAAAACGTACATCCTGAAGCGAAGAGCGAATTGCCAGTGTCCCTTCACTATAATCTGCCGGCAGTTGAAGCGTCAGCACCATCGCTTCATCCGGTGCCACATCAAAAGTTCCCGGCAGTTGTATTTCTTCCTTTGATCCGTCTGCTTTTTCCCATGTAATTGTGCCCTGATAAATGATATTATGTGCAGTGTCATTACTGTCCCGCTCGTTTGTTCCAAAAAGTTCCGCTAATACAAACCAACATAAAATCACAAACATCAGAACATAAAACATGGCTTTTTTTCTTTTGTTTATATTGTATTTATCTTTAGCCAAACTCATGCTCCCTTACACTGTTCAATACTCATAATTATAATTTATTATAACAGATTTTTGGTTCTGAAAATACCAACAATTTCAAATTATCGTTTTATTTTGTGTACACACAAAGAGCCCCCTCTTACAATTGAAACATCTTTTTGTTCCAGTAAGACAGGTCTCTTCCTCTCACGATATTACTTTCTGATCAGCAACACGATATTTTCTGCATGCTTTGTAAAAGGAAACATATCATAAGGATAGGCTCCCATTGCTTTATATCCGTGCTTCGTCAGATATTTCAGATCTCTGGCCTGGGTCTGCGGATCACAGGAAATATATACTATTTTTTTCGGAGCAAGCATCACTGCAGATTTCATAAACTGCTCAGTACTTCCACTGCGTGGCGGATCCATAAATACCACGTCTGCTTTTTCTCCGGCGGCAGCCATTTTTTCCATAAACCGTCCCGCATCATCCTGACAAAAACGGATATTCTTCATCTGATTGCGTTTTGCATTTTTGATAGCATCCCGCACAGCGTCCGGATTCAGTTCCACACCGATCACTTCTTTTGCTGATTTTGCAGCAACCATTCCAATGGTTCCGATACCACAATAAGCATCAATGACACGCTCTTTTCCGGTAAGTCCGGCCAGTTCCATTGCTTTTGTATACAACTTTTCTGTCTGAACCGGATTGATCTGATAAAAGGATTTTGAAGAAATCCGGAATGCCAGCCCACACAGCACATCCTCAATATATCCTTTGCCATAAATCGTTGTCTCACGGTCACCGAGCACCATGCTGGTACGTTTATCGTTCACATTTAATACGACAGTTGTAATCTCCGGATGCAGTTTCCGCAGCGCCTTGACAAAATTATTCTTGGAAGGCATCACCGGAGAGCCAAGCACCAGAACTACCATGATTTCGCCAGTTGAAAAACCACGACGAATCAGTACATGCCTCAGTAATCCATATCCGGTATCTTCATTATAAGTCTTTATCTTAAAAGATTTTAAAAGTCCACGGATATCGTTGATAATAGCATCCGCTTTTTGATCTTCAATCTGGCAGCTTTCCACCGGAACCACGCGGTGCGTTCCTTCTTCATATACACCAGAAATAATTGTACCGTCTTTTTTTCTTGCAAATACCGCATGCACCTTATTTCTGTAATGGTACGGGTTTTCCATTCCTGTAATGACATCCGTCTTACAGAAAGGCTGCATCAACTGTCGAACACTTTTCTGCTTTTCACTCAGCTGCTTCTCATAAGGAACTCCCTGGTATTGACAACCACCACATTTTTTTTCGACTTTACACGCCGTACATTCTTTTTTCTTATTCTCACTCATCTTTATTTCTCAATTATCTCCCTGCCACAGCAGATGATATCCTGTCGGACGTGACTGCTGCTGGCTATGATTCTATCCTATACATTTTCTACCGACGGACATCATATCAGAAATGTATCTCTTCCGCAAGTTTCTGCATCTGATAATCTGCATCTGCCATAATATCGGCACATTTTTTCAGGCGTTCATGCATCTCCGGTGTGATTACTTTATCTTTTTTATACCGAAGCTGATGTTCCGTACTTGCCCAGAAATTCATGGCAATTGTTCGCATCTGTACTTCCACCGGAACCTGACGCATTCCATCAGAAAAGAATACATTAATTTTTACAATCAGGTGTAAGCTGCGGTAACCGTTTTCCTTTGGCTCCCGGATATAATCTTTGACCCGCACAAGTTCCACATCTGTCTGACTCAGCAGCATCCGCGCCACTTCGTATACATCCGTGATAAACGGACAGATCACACGGATTCCCGCAATATCGAAAATATTATTTGTCATACAGCTCAACGTCATGGGCAGACCGCGCCGCTCCATTTTTTTTGCAATACTCTCTGCCGATTTGATACGGCTTTTGATATTTTCAATCGGATTACGGTCATTGCTCTGTTCAAACTCGCGGTTTAAGATCTGCAGTTTTGTAGTCAGCTGGCGTATTCCAGCTTCATAAAATAAAATCATCTGGTTATATTGTTTTGCCAGATCCAGCTGATCTGCTGCAAGTGGAAGAAAACTCTCTTCTGTATTCTGCTCATCGGCTGTCTGTTTTGCTTCATCACACGCTGTCTGCATTGTTTCCTCTACTGTATCTTCTATATTTGTAGCTTTTTCACTCATTTTCTAACGATTCTCCCTGTCTTTTCCCCATATTTTCTGATCCGGCTTTTCTGCTGCCGGACGCTAAGTCGAATCTCTGCTTCTTGCCTCCCATCGATTCGCCGTATTTATTTTGATTGTATCATATACCCTTGTCTTTTCCATGAAGAAAGAATAAAAACTTTCTAAAATACAGATACGCTTTTCCGAATCTGTAAAAATAAAATTACCCAACTACCGTTTTCGATAGTTGGGCAATTTTTAATTATTTATGGGGTAAAGCATATGATGATTTACTTAGAAAATAACCTTACCGTTGACAATCTTGTATGTTACACCGTTGCGTTTTGCTTTTCCGTTGTAAGAGAAGTCAACTTTTCCACCTCTTAAGTACCACC
>CABRZK010000223.1 GCA_902475415.1 uncultured Eubacterium sp. | reverse complement strand
CTGCATACCGGACATCGTTACCTGATGGAGGCAATGAAAAAAGGCAAAGATCGCGGACTGAAATGTGTGATTTTTACATTTGATATTCCGCCGAAAGCGATTCATAAGGATAAGTACAGTGTACTTTCCACAAATGAGGAAAAAGCACATATTTTTGCTGAAGCTGGTGTGGATTATCTGATCGAGTGTCCGTTTACTGATGAATTCCGGCAACTTTCGCCTTATGCGTTTCTTCAGATGCTGATTCAGAAGATTAATGTCAAGATGATCGTTGCAGGAACAGATTTCCATTTTGGATATCAGAGAGCAGGATCTTATCAGGAATTGCAGCAGTATGCGCCGGACTTGGGCTATGAAGCTGTAATTGTCACGAAAAAACAGTATAAAGGTGAGGATATTAGCAGTACAAGGATTCGGGAAAAAATTGCACAGGGAGATATGGAAGAAGCAAACTATCTGCTTGGATATTCCTATTTTCTGACCGGACCGGTGCTTCATGGAAATGAAATCGGTCGTACGATTGGTATTCCGACTGCAAACCAGCGTCCGGAAGAATTCAAACTGCTTCCGCCGAAAGGTGTCTATGCTGTACTGGTGCAGGCAGAAGGAAAGCAGTATCAGGGAATCAGTAACATCGGATGTAAACCGACCATTAAAGGCGTGAATCCGATGGGAGTAGAAACCTTTTTATTTGATTTTTCCGGAGATCTGTATGGGCAAGATATCAGAGTATCGTTTCTGAAATATATTCGTCCTGAACGAAAATTTGATTCACTGACAGATCTGAAAGCACAGATGGACCGGGACATTCTCGTTTGTAAGGAATATCTGGGCAGTTACAGCGGGGGAGCAAAGTTTTATTAGAAAATTGTTTACAAGTCAGTTTGAATATGATATATTAATCTGGCGTGAGTAAAAAGCCCGTACTCAGTACACGGACACTCCGACCGGTACTTGGTAATCACGCATGAATGGGCGATTATTAAAAATAAAGGAGGAAATCAAAATGATTTCAAAAGAAAAAAAAGCAGCAATTATGGCAGAGTATGGTAGAACACCGAATGACACAGGATCACCGGAAGTACAGATCGCTATTTTAACAGCAAGAATTCAGGAGCTTACAGAGCATCTGAAAGAGAACCCGAAGGATCATCATTCCAGAAGAGGTCTTCTGAAAATGGTTGGTCAGAGACGTGGTATGCTTGCTTACCTTCAGAAAAAAGATCTGGAAGGTTACCGTGCACTGATCGCAAAATTAGGCATCAGAAAATAATAACAGGATAGCTGTCAGAATAGAGCGGAATTTCCGCTCTATTTTGGATTGGCGGGAGGGTTGATCCGAGACCGCTGATGTGTGTAAAACTGATTTTAGTTACAGTTTCCCTGTGCAGAACCTTATTGAAGATAAGTGTATCTGTATCAAAAGGAATCGCTGTGCAAGTGAAAATATGTTTTACCCAGATCAGTAGTTTCGGGTCTCCTGCCACAGAAAAAAGGAGAGAAAATAATGAAGAAAACCTATTCAATGGAACTGGCCGGAAGAACATTAAGTGTTGATATCGGTCGTGTAGCTGCACAGGCAAACGGAGCAGCTCTTATGCATTATGGTGATACAGTTGTATTATCTACAGCAACTGCATCAGAGAAACCACGTGACGGAATTGATTTCTTCCCGTTAAGTGTTGAATTTGAAGAGAAAATGTATTCTGTAGGAAAAATCCCGGGTGGATTTAACAAACGTGAGGGAAAAGCATCTGAGAATGCTGTTCTGACAGCACGTGTTATCGATCGCCCGATGCGTCCGCTGTTCCCGAAGGATTACAGAAATGACGTTACCTTAAACAATATGGTAATGAGCGTTGATCCGGAGTGCCGTCCGGAGCTTCTTGCTATGCTTGGATCTGCAATTGCAACAAGTATTTCCGATATTCCGTTCTGCGGACCGTGTGCAACCACACAGATTGGTATGGTAAATGGCGAGTTTATCGTAAACCCGTCTCAGGCAGACTGGGATAACGGAGATCTTCAGCTGACTGTTGCATCTACTTCTGAGAAGGTTATCATGATCGAGGCAGGTGCAAACGAGATCAAAGAAGAGAAGATGATCGAAGCTATTTACATGGCACATGAGATCAACCAGACAATCATTGAGTTTATCAATAAAATGGTTGCAGAAATCGGCAAACCAAAACATGAGTATACAAGCTGTGCTGTTCCGGAAGAGATGTTCGCTGCTATGCGTGAGATCGTAACACCGGAAGAGATGGAAGAAGCTGTATTTACAGATGTAAAACAGGTTCGCGAGGAGAATATCCGTGCCATCACAGAGAAACTGGAAGAGGCATTTGCAGAGAACGAAGAGTGGCTTGCAGTTCTTGGTGAGGCTGTATACCAGTATCAGAAAAAGACGGTTCGTAAGATGATCCTGAAAGATCACAAACGTCCGGATGGCCGTGCAATCACACAGATCCGTCCGCTGGCAGCAGAAGTTGACCTGATTCCGAGAGTTCATGGTTCTGCAATGTTTACACGTGGACAGACACAGATTTGCACAATTACAACTCTGGCTCCGTTATCTGAAGTTCAGAAAGTAGACGGACTGGATGAGAATATTACAAGCAAACGTTACATGCATCATTACAATTTCCCGTCTTACTCTGTAGGAGAGACAAAACCATCCAGAGGACCGGGACGTCGTGAGATCGGACATGGAGCACTGGCTGAGAAAGCTTTAGTACCGGTACTCCCGAGTGAGGAAGAGTTCCCGTATGCAATCCGTACTGTATCTGAGACATTTGAGTCTAACGGTTCTACCTCTCAGGCAAGTATCTGTGCATCTACTATGTCTCTGATGGCAGCAGGTGTGCCAATCAAGAAACCGGTTGCAGGTATTTCCTGTGGTCTGGTAACGGGTGAGACAGATGATGATTATATCGTTCTGACAGATATTCAGGGCCTGGAAGACTTCTTTGGCGATATGGACTTTAAAGTGGCCGGAACACATGATGGTATCACCGCAATCCAGATGGATATCAAGATTCACGGATTGACAAGACCGATCGTAGAAGAGGCAATTGCAAGAACACGTGAAGCAAGGCTGTACATCCTGGATGAGGTTATGAAACCGGCAATCGCTGAGCCGAGAGCACAGGTTGGAAAATATGCTCCGAAGATTATCTCCATGCAGATCGATCCGCAGAAGATCGGTGATGTAGTTGGTCAGAGAGGAAAGACCATCAATGCAATCATTGAGCAGACCGGTGTGAAGATCGATATCACAGATGAAGGAAATGTATCTATCTGTGGTACAGATGCTGAGATGATGGATCGTGCAGCAGAACTGATCCGCATTATCGTGACAGATTTTGAAGCTGGTCAGATCCTTTCGGGTAAAGTTGTAAGCATCAAAGAGTTTGGCGCATTTGTTGAGTTTGCTCCTGGTAAAGAGGGAATGGTTCATATTTCAAAAATTTCCAAAGAGCGTATTAATCGTGTAGAAGATGTTCTGACACTTGGCGATAAGGTTACGGTTGTTTGCCTTGGCAAAGACAAGATGGGAAGAATGAGCTTCAGTATCAAAGATGTGAAATAAAAAATAACAAAATATACAGATACCCTGATGGAAATGATCCGTCGGGGTATTTTGTTTTCGGTAAAATGGGGGTATTTTCTGCGAGATAAAAGTATTTGACGAAAAGAATAAATGAATGCGTGAAAATGAAAATAGAGAAACAAATGATGCACAGGCTGGTATGTTTGCCATATCTTAGATTATGGAAAAGATTTTAAAATTTATTCAAGCATCTGTTGCATATAAACAGGGCATTTTTGGACAGGGAATTGCGGTTGCAGTATTAGATACCGGCATTTATCCACACGCAGATCTGAAAGGGCGTATTGCGGGTTTTTATGATTATGTCAGGCAGCAACCACAGCCGTATGACGATAATGGTCACGGTACACATATCAGCGGGATCATAGGAGCCGGTGGGAATGGAGCAATACACGGAGTAGCGCCGGGGTGCAGTCTGTGGGGAGGAAAAGTTCTGGATAAAAATGGAAATGGAAAGATTCAGGATACCTGCCAGGCGATAGAGGATATTCTCGGTTATAATCAGAAACATTTGCGAAAAATACGAATTATTAATATATCAGTTGGTATGCAGGAAAAAGTTCAGCCTGAATTACAGAAAAAGTTGCTGTCATGTGTAGAATATGCCTGGGATCATGGAATTGTTGTGCTGGCTGCGGCTGGAAATAATGGTCCGGGAGAAAATACAGTGACCAGTCCCGGTATTTCCAGAAAAATTATTACGGTAGGAAGTCTGAGT
>CABRZK010000222.1 GCA_902475415.1 uncultured Eubacterium sp. | reverse complement strand
ACTGGGAAGATGAAGCTGTTCAGAAGAAGATCGGTTCCTGGATGCGTACAGCCGTTGGTGTTGTGGAAAGTAGCCATGTCCGCGTGATGAGAATCGCAGATAATATGAGAAATGTAGCTGTTACCGAAGGTGACAAAGTAGAAGCACAGATCAAATTCGGATGGGAAGTAGATGCTTATCCGGTGAACGAGATTGCTGAGGCAGTGAAAGCGGTTTCCCAGGCTGATATTGACACACTGGTTGAGGAATATTACAGTAAATATCAGATTCTGTTAGAGGGCAGAGATGAGAAAGAATTCCGCAAGCATGTAGCAGTGCAGGCAGGAATCGAAATCGGATTTGAACGTTTCCTGGAGGAGAAAAACTATCAGGCAATTGTTACTCATTTTGGTGATCTGGGTGCGCTGCAGCAGCTTCCGGGTCTTGCTATTCAGCGTCTGATGGAAAAAGGTTACGGATTCGGTGGAGAAGGCGACTGGAAGACTGCCGCTATGGTTCGTGTGATGAAGATCATGACACAGGGTATGAAAGATGCAAAAGGAACTTCTTTCATGGAAGACTATACATACAATCTGGTTCCGGGAAAAGAAGGTGTTCTGGAAGCGCATATGCTGGAGGTTTGCCCAAGTATCGCAGATGGCCCGATCAGCATCAAAGAACAGCCGTTATCCATGGGTGACAGAGAAGATCCGGCACGTCTGGTATTTACGGCAAAAACCGGTCCGGCGATTGCAACATCCCTGATTGATCTGGGTGACCGTTTCCGTCTGATCATTAATGATGTTGATTGCAAAAAAACAGAAAAACCGATGCCGAAACTTCCGGTAGCAACCGCATTCTGGACACCGCAGCCAGATCTGATCACAGGCGCAGAGGCATGGATCCTGGCAGGTGGAGCGCACCATACCGCATTTTCCTATGATCTGACTGCAGAGCAGATGGGAGACTGGGCAGATGCAATGGGTATTGAAGCAGTTTATATTGACAAAGATACAACCATTCGCCAGTTGAAAAATGAGTTACGTTGGAATGCACTTGCATACAGAAAATAAATGCACGTTCAGGCAGAATAAAAATCCCACTACAGCTCATGAATGATGCTGTGGTGGGATTTTTTGTCAGGAAAGTGAGAACTTTCCTATCATAAAATAGGGGAGGATAAGTTAAAAAACTTGTCTTTTGTGCCGGAATCCCGGCTCGGACGACACGCTCTGAGTTGTCGTCTGTTCTGAGTATTACCGATAAATAAGTATTTATTCAGATAAAAGAGCAGTTTATTCGAAAAAAATGGAGTTTACAAACATGGCAGGTATGAGGTATACTAAAACATGCAGTAAAGCGCAATGATGAATAAAATAAATAAAAGGTGGTAAAAAATAATGGGATTATTACAGGATTGGCAGGCAATTGCCTTTAATGAAAAAGCCGATAGAGGCCAGCTTCAGAATTTTTGGAGCCGCTATTTTGCAATCGAAAAAAGTGTATATGAGAAACTTCTTTCCAATCCGGATGAGGCAGTAGAAGGAACTGTCAAAGAACTGGCAGAGCGTTTTGATATTGAGCTGATGGCTATGGTTGGTTTCCTGGATGGTATTGATGAGAGCCTTGTGACACCAAATGATCTTGAGAATCTGAAAGAGGACAGCCATGTAAGTCTTGCATTCGATAAAGAAAAACTTTATAAAAACATGGTAGAGGCAAAAGCAGACTGGCTGTACGAACTTCCACAGTGGAAAGAGATTTTCCCTGAGGAAAAATTAAAACAGTTATATACAGAGCAGAAAAAATCTGGAACTGTTATCAAAGAGGCAAAAGTATATCCAAACGATCCGTGCCCATGCGGAAGCGGAAAGAAATACAAAAAATGCTGTGGAAGAAATAAATAAGGCACAGTAAAATGCATATTTTCCGGTAAAACGGATGAAAAGAACATAAAACAGAAGCTGTCTGTAATCGGATCTTGATTCGGTTACAGGCAGTTTTTGTTTTTATGAAAATGATGAATTGACCGACAGGTGATGAATAAAAAGTAATGTTGTGGGCATACTTCCTTTGTACAAGAGATTTCAAACGTACGTTAAAAACCAAAGGAGGATTTTTTCAATGACTCAGTTAGACTGTTCTGTAACAAGCTGCCTGTATAATCAGGATCATTATTGCTCAAAAGGAGACATTACTGTGGGTGGTACAAATGCCAGAAAGGCAAGCGATACCTGCTGTGAAAGCTTTCGTGGAAGGGATGGAAGCACAAGTAATTCTGTGGGACATGCCAGCAGTACGGTTAATATTGACTGTGAAGCATCTGGCTGTGTACACAACCGTGACTGCAAGTGCTGTGCAGAAAGTATAGGGATTGGTGGCGGAAGCCAGGCATGTACCTGCCGCGAAACCGAATGTGCAGATTTTTGCTGCAGATCATAAAATGCATCTGTGGACTGATAAAAGCAAAAAGGATGTAACAAACTTTTTTGACAAACTAATCGCCCGGGTCGCAAGACCTGAGCGATTTCAGATATTGTGAATAATGATGCAAGACTGAAATGCCAGTGGTGCATGTGAACTGTAACGTCTGAAGAACCGGATAGAAGATTCTTTCCTGAAACGTTTGACTTTTATGGAATAATAATAGTAAAATGTAGTTGCATCTATAAATGCAATTGAATGGATGTGGTTACAATGCAAAGAAGGATATAGCAGAATCCTTCGTTCAGGAGATTCTGAGAGCATTCTTGAACAAAGAGAAAATGTTTGGTATCAGGGTACATGGTATGGAAAAAGGAGGAGGAAAAGGTATGCAGAACAAAGCAGAACTGTTGGCAATGATCGGTCAGGAGAAAAAAATGCTGGATGAACTGGTATTGCAGAATGAGTTGGAACAGGACAAAGTGTATGAACAGAGTAAACGCGTCGATGCGTTATTGGAACAGTATTATCGGGAAATGTAGAGAACATATTTTTGCTGAGAAAATAGTAAGTGGGACTTAAAAAAGAAATAATCTGGAAAAAATGATCAAACAGGGTGTGTTTGGTCATTTTTTTTTGCGTGCAGCGCAAAATTCTATTGATTTTTAATGATAAATGCTATACTATTGAACTAAAAGTGGTGGAAAGTGGTGCAAAAGGGTAAAAAGTGGATAATGTGGATAACTTTGTTGACAACCAGAACACCGTTTAGATAAAACCGGAAAGGAAGGTGTTTTCGATGGGACGCGGATTCAAGGGCGAATACAATCATACCGTAGATGCCAAGGGCAGACTGATTGTGCCGGCAAAATTCCGTGAATCATTGGGAGAGACCTTCGTAGTCACCAAAGGTCTGGATGGTTGTCTGTTTGTATACCCAAATGAGGAATGGGAAAATATCGAGAATAAATTCCGGGAATTACCATTGACCACAAAAGATGCACGTAAGTTTTCACGTTTTTTCTTTGCCGGAGCTGCTGACTGTGAGGTGGACAAGCAGGGGAGAATTCTGATTCCATCTGTATTACGTGAGTTTGCAGGAATTGGAAAAGAAGCGGTACTGGTTGGGGTCCTGAATCGTGTGGAAATCTGGAGCAGGGAACGCTGGCTTGGAGAAAATGAGTATGAAGATATGGACGAAGTGGCTGAACATATGGCAGAACTTGGTCTGGGTATATAACTGAACTGACAGGAGGCAGGCGAAATATGGATTTTTCGCTTATATCAGTATTGCTGGATGAGACCGTCAGCAATCTGATCACAGATCCCGATGGTATCTATGTGGATGGTACTTTGGGAGGAGCAGGTCACAGTTATGAGATCTGCAGCAGAATTTCAGAAAAAGGAAGACTGATCGGGATTGACCAGGATGCAGATGCGATTGCAGCTGCCAGTAAGAGGTTGGAACCGTTTCAGAATAAAGTGACGATTATCCGGAGTAATTACTGCGAGATGCCAGCGCGTTTGCGTGAGATTGGAATCGAACAGGTAGATGGTATTATGCTGGATCTGGGAGTTTCTTCTTATCAGCTGGATGAACCGGCCAGAGGATTTACTTATAAAGAAGAAAATGCACCTCTTGATATGAGGATGGATCAGCGCCAGAGTATGACAGCCAGAGATATATTGGCTGAATACAGTGAACAGGAACTTTATCGTATGATCCGGGATTACGGAGAAGACAAATTTGCCAAAAATATTGCAAAGCATATTGTTCAGGCGAGACAGAAAGCTCCAATTGAGACGACCGGTCAGCTGAATGACATTATCAGAGCTGCGATTCCTGCAAAAGTACGTGCAACGGGCGGACATCCGGCAAAACGTACTTATCAGGCAATTCGTATTGAACTGAATCGTGAGCTGGAAGTCTTATCGGATACCCT
>CABRZK010000221.1 GCA_902475415.1 uncultured Eubacterium sp. | reverse complement strand
GCTTTTGCCGACGCGCCTGCGTCCATAAATCAAGCCGATCTGCATTCCTTCATGTGAAAACAGACGATGCAAATCTTTGCGCTGCTTTTCCCGTCCGTAGAATTTCATTTACTCGGTCGCCTCCGACTCGGTTTATTCCGAGTTAATTATACTATGCTGAACAGCGAAATTCAATCCTCCGCCAAATATTCTAACAAGTGCTCCTTGTTATTCTTCCGCATTATCTGTCCACAATTCGCACTGATTCATCACTGTACCGATTGCATCCTCCATCCCCTCCGGTGGATACTTATATTTTTTCAGCAATCGCTTAATCATCACGCGCATCTTCGCCCTCGCTCCCTCTTTTTTCTGCCAATCAATCGTGCGATTCTTGCGTAGTGCTTCCGTCAGTTCTCGTGTAATGGCAACAAGCTGATCGTTCGTATAGAAATCTTTAATCGCTTCCGGTCGCGTCAGTGCATCATAAAACGCCATTTCTTCATCCGTCAGCCCCATTTGCTGACCTTCTTTTCGCTTCTGCGCCATCTGTTGCGCTGTTTCCAACAGTTCTTTGATGACTTCTTCATTGGTAATCAAGCCATTGTAATACGCATTCATCAGCGATTTGATCTTCTCGGAAAACTTCTTGGACTGCACCAAATTTGTCCGCGTATAGACTTGAACCTGCTCTGCCAGCAGCTTTTTCAGCACTTCTACTGCGATATTCTTTTGCTTCATTTTTGAGATTTCTTCCAAAACCTCAGGATCAAACAAGGAGAATGTTTCTCCACCATACTCTTTACTGTCAAACAGATTGATAACGCCCTCACTTTGAATCGTCGATTTCAACAATTCATTGATTTCTCGGTTGATATCCGTCAGAGAAAGTCTACTTTTACCGCCGGATGAAATCACAATTTTGCTAGCAGTTGCGCGAATAGCTTCAAAATACGCTGCATAGTGACGTTCTTCCTCCGTTGTCAAGCTGGCACATAACGTGTGCGCTTGATGAAGCAGAAGCGCCTCTCTAAGCCATTGATCTTTTCTAGTCGGCACTGCCGCATCCAAAACAAAGTTTACGCCATCTGCAATCAATTTTGCCATGGTAAGCGGTTGTCCACTGAAAAATTCAGAATAATCAAACCCATAAAGAATATCTTTACAAACCTGCAACTTCTCCTGAAATTTCGGATAGGCTGTCTTGGCAATATCCATATCGCCATATCTCAGCTGATCTCGCCCCGTGTATTCCTTCATTGCCGCTTTTAGTGCTGAAGCAATACCTACATAATCCACAATCAATCCGCCTTCCTTATCTCGGAAAACACGATTGACACGAGCAATAGCCTGCATCAGATTATAACCATGCATCGGCTTGTAGACATACATAGTCGCCAGAGAGGGCACGTCAAATCCCGTCAGCCACATGTCCACCACAATGGCAATCTTCATGGGATCGTTATTATCTTTGAATTTGCGGGCTAGTTCTTCTTTATGCGCCTTCGTGCCAATGATATCCTTCCACTCGGCTGGATCACTGTTGCCACTTGTCATCACCACGCCTATCTTTTCTTTCCATGCTGGACGCAATTCAAGCAGTTTATGATAAATTTTCATGGCAATCGGTCGGCTATATGCAACGATCATTGCTTTACCTGTAAGCAAATTGGCGCGGTACTTTTCATAATGCTCAACAATATCCGTGCAAAGAGAATTAAGCGTGGATTCTGCACCCAGCACGCTTTCCATTTGCCCCAGCATCTTTTTGCTTTTCTCTATTGCCAGCGGATCGGCATTTTCCGCCAATCTATCATAAGTCTGATCAATTTGATCGAGCAATTCTTTGTTTAGGTTTAGCTTGATAACCCGGCTCTCGTAATAAACCGGCTTTGTCGCCCCGTCCTCAACCGCCTGCGTCATATCGTATACATCAATATAGTCACCGAAAACCTCGCGCGTGTTGCGGTCTTTAGCTGATACAGGCGTTCCGGTAAAACCAATAAACGTTGCTCCGGGCAATGCGTCGCGAATAATCCGCGCGTTGCCAATCGCAATTCTCGCTTCCGGCTCTCCCCTATCGTTCTTGGTCATAATGACGCGCTCATCGAACCCATACTGTCCGCGATGTGCTTCATCTGCCATAACAATAATATTGCGGCGTTCCGACAGTGGTTTTTCTCCCGGTTCGAATTTGAACATTGTTGTAAAGATGATACCGTTTGCAGCTCGTCCATCCAACAGTGCCTTTAAATTCGCTTTGCTCTCCGCCTGTACGGGTGTTTGGCGGAGGAACTGCGCAGTCTTAGCAAACTGCGTATAAAGCTGGTCATCCAAATCAATGCGATCCGTCATTACAACAATCGTTGGCTGATCCAGCGCATCCTGCAATAAATGCGCATAGAAAACCATCGATAGCGATTTTCCGCTTCCCTGCGTATGCCAGAACACGCCGCCTTTTCCGTCCGTTTTTGTCGCCACGATGGCTTTATCAATCGCCTTGTGAACGGCAAAATACTGATGATAACCCGCCAGAATTTTGACAGGGCTTGGAGATTCATTGGAAAACAGAATAAAGTTCTTTATGATATCCAGCAGTCTGTCCTTAGGAAACATTCCCTCGTAGAACGTGCTGAAATCCGCAACTGCCACACTCTCATACTCGCCATCTACGGATTTCCATTCCATAAAGCGATCCAGTCCAGAAGTAATCGTTCCGGCTCTGTTCGTGCTTAAATCGCTAATCACGCAGATTGCATTGTAGTTAAAGATGCTCGGAATATCCTTCATGTAGTTGCGAATCTGATTGTAAGCATTTTCTGCGCCCACATCGTCCTTGGACGGCGATTTCAGTTCCATCAAAACAAGCGGCATACCGTTAACAAACAGAATCACATCCGGGCGGCGATTATTGCCGTTTTCGACATAAGTAAACTGGTTGACAACATAGAACGTATTTCGTTCTACATGCGCATAGTCCAGCAAATAGACAATGCCGCTTCTTTCCTCACCCTGCACAAAGTATTTGACCGTTACGCCATTTTGCAAATAATCCATAAAGGTCATGTTTTTCTGCAAAAGGCTGCCAACGTCAAAATTTCGGAGCTTATTTTCCGCCTCTGTGATCGCCTGAACCGGCATATCCGGATTGATTCTGCGCAGGCTGGAAGCCAGCACATCATCCAACAACGGGCTGGAATAATCGCGCCCGTCGATATCCGGCGCATAGATATGCTCATAGCCCATCTTTTCAAAGATAGCGATGACCGCCTGTTCAAAAGTATCTTCGGTAAAAACGGAGAACGGCATGGAAAAGCCCCCCTATTGTACAATATTATACAGTATATATTGTATCTGTCAGAATAACATTTTAGTCGGATAATGCCCTTATAATATTATCTGCGCGTCCCATTTTCTTCATATATACCTGACCTTCCGAGTCATGTGCATAAAGGTAAACTTTCGTGTTATTGCCCAGATTACCAAGTGAAATAATCAAATCATCTTTATTAAAAAATTCTGTCTTGATTTCAGTAGGAGCCATCAAACCTGTTCCTGTAATTTCATCACGTATTTTAGTTATTTTATTTTGTTTTCCCTGTAACGATTTATCTTTCACAGAAATTCCCAAATAGGTAATATTTACATTCCTAGATCCCACATTAGTTGCATTAACTGACATTCCTACGATTTTAGAGCTTGATTGTCCTGTTATAATACTACTAAAGATGCCAATATCCGTTGAACATGAGAGTAATATTTTTTTCTTATATGGAAGTCTCGCTGTTTTGATTGACACAATAACCGCAATGGTACTGACGAGCAGACCAATAGCTGATAAAATAGCCGTTAAAAAGCCCGTATTGGTATTACACCATTCAATAATACACTTCAATTCAATTCCTCCTGTAAACGATAATTTACAGCAGCAAGCGATGGCATTGTATGCTGAAATGTTCCTCAACAGTTCCAACAACGATGTTACCTCTGGAACTCTCAGTGACATTGCAGTTATCACAATGGGGCAGTCTCCGAGTGGCAGCAGCTACAACGAAGATGGTGTTGGCGAGGTTTTCTATCAGGGACGAGCTGAATTTGGATTTCGGTTTCCCAAACGACGTCTTTTTACCACCGAACCTAAACGCATGGCTGAGGATGGTGATGTCCTTCTCAGCGTCCGCGCTCCCGTGGGTGATCTCAATGTAGCGTATGAGAGATGCTGCATTGGACGCGGCTTAGGTGCTATTCATAGTAAAACGGGTCACAGTTCGTTTGTCCTCTACACGATGTTTGCGCTCAGGTCTCAGCTCGATGTTTTCAATGGCGAAGGTACGGTCTTCGGCTCTATCAATAGAGATGCACTCAATGCCATACCGATTGATGTTCCTCTCGTGACCCAA
>CABRZK010000220.1 GCA_902475415.1 uncultured Eubacterium sp. | reverse complement strand
TTCGGTCGGTGCTAAGCATTGGTCCCCCGGACCAATAGCACCGTCTCGCGCTTTTTTCATGCAAAGAGGATATCTGAATGGATATCCTCTTTTTTGTATGCCAAAATACCGCGTGCGAACTGTAACTGTGATATGTACCGTAGAATGCGGTATTTTTTTGGTTACTACTTTATGAATTGTGTTTTTTTTGCTATACTATTACGAATACGAGAAAAATGTATTTGCATAAAGTTGTCACCACACAGGTGCAGTGACAGAATGATGTAAATGACAATAAAATCTGGCGGCAAGTATGCTTGACGGAAGGTAAAAAGATAAAGGAACGGAGGACACAGATGAGTTACGCAGATCATATTTTTATCAATATGTGTAAAGATATTATTGAAAATGGAACGAGTACAGAAGGAGAAAAGGTACGTCCAAAATGGGAGGATGGCACCAGTGCTTATACAATCAAACAGTTTGGCGTTGTAAATCGTTATGATCTGTCAAAAGAGTTTCCGGCACTGACGCTTCGCAGAACAGCCATCAAGAGCTGTACCGACGAAATGCTCTGGATCTGGCAGCAGAAATCCAATAATATTCATGACCTTCACAGTCATGTGTGGGATGAATGGGCAGATGAGAATGGTTCCATCGGCAAAGCGTACGGTTATCAGATGGGCGTAAAGCATCAATATAAGGAAGGTATGATGGATCAGGTGGATCGCGTGATCTATGATCTGAAAAATAATCCTTACAGTCGTCGTATCATGACCAATATCTATGTGCATGCGGATCTGCATGAGATGAATCTGTATCCGTGTGCTTACAGTATGACCTTTAATGTGACAAAGAAACCGGGAGAGGATAAACTGGTTCTGAACGGTATTTTAAATCAGCGCTCTCAGGATATTCTGGCAGCGAATAACTGGAATGTCTGCCAGTATGCGGTTCTGATGCATATGCTGGCACAGGTTTGCGATATGCAGGTGGGAGAACTGGTACATGTGATCGCGGACGCTCATATTTATGACAGACATATTCCTCTGGTAAAAGAGCTGATTTCCAGAGAACCGCTTCCGGCACCGACATTCTGGTTGAATCCGGAAGTAAAGGATTTTTATAAATTTACAAGAGATGATGTTCGACTGGATAACTATCAGACCGGACCGCAGATTACGAACATTCCGATTGCAGTATAACAAAATACAGAGGCATTCTTGAATTTTGAATCCTGCAGATAAATGTGGGTATGCACATAAAGTACAGATTATTTATAGAAGAAAGTGAGATGTGAGATACATGAATTTGATTGCAGCAGTAGATAAAAACTGGGCCATTGGCAGAAATAATAAATTGCTGGTGAGCATTCCGGATGATATGAAGTTTTTCCGTGAAACAACAACCGGTAAAGTCGTTGTTATGGGACGTAAAACACTGGAGAGTTTTCCGGGAAAGAAACCGCTGAAAAACCGTGTGAATATTGTTCTGACAGCAGATCAGAACTACCAGGTCGACGGTGCGGTGATCGTGCATGATCTGGATGAACTGCACGAAGCGTTAAAGAAATATCCGAGTGAAGATATCTATGTCATCGGAGGCGAGAGCATTTACAGACAGCTTCTGGATGAATGCGATGTGGCTCATATCACAAAAATCGATTTTGCTTATGAGGCAGATGCCTGGTTCCCGAACCTGGATGAGAAGGAAGAGTGGGTCGTGACAGCAGACAGCGAGGAGCAGACCTACTTTGATCTGGAATATTATTTTTACAAATACGAAAAGAAGGCGTAATGGTTCATGAGTAACTTTTTATTTAGCATCAATGTGACGATACCGATTTTTCTCGTTATGGTGCTTGGCTATTTCCTGCGCCAGATCGGTATGCTGAATGAAAACTTTGTCACGGTGGCAAATAAGTTTAACTTTAAGGTGACATTACCGTTTTTGCTATTTCGTGATCTGTCAACGGTGAATATCCGGGAAGTATTTGATGTGAAATATGTACTCTTCTGTGCAATTGCCACCTCCGTATGCTTCTGGGGAATTTACGGTCTGACAAAGGTTTTTATGAAAGATAAAACAATGATAGGTGCGTTTACCCAGGCTTCCTTCCGCAGCAGTGCGGCAGTTATGGGACTGGCATTTATTCAGAATATTTACGGGCAGTCAACAATGGGATCCCTGATGATCATCGGTGCGGTTCCGTTGTATAACATATATTCCGTGCTTGTACTGACATTTGAAGGAGATTATCCGGAAAATGAACGGGATACAGGCAAAATCAAACAGGCTGGTATCAACATCCTGAAGAACCCGATTATCATCAGTATAGTCCTCGGTCTGATTGTGGCATTATTCAATAATCCACTGCCGGAACTGGTAAATTCGACCGTAAATAATGTGGCAAAGATGGCAACCCCACTTGCACTGGTTGGACTTGGCGCGGGATTTGAAGGAAAGAAAGCACTGGCCAAAATCAAACCAACCCTCTGGGCGGCTTTTATTAAGCTGGTCGCTCAGGCAGCAATTTTTATTCCGATTGCGGCTGCTCTTGGTTTCAAGGGCGAAAAAATGGTCGCACTCGTAGTCATGCTGGCAGCACCGGCGACCCCGAGCTGTTATATCATGGCAAAAAATATGCATAACGACGGTGTATTGACGGCAAGTATTGTGGTGGCGACTACGCTGCTGGCTTCTGTGACACTGACGGGATGGATCTTCCTGCTGCGTACATTGGGATGGATATAAAAGGAGAGAGTTGATATGGATATAACAGGAAAAAAATTGTTTGTAAAAGCTCTTCTTGAAGAAGGGGTAGATACCGTATTTGCCTATCCGGGCGGAACGGTAACTGATTTATTTGATGAATTATATCTGAATGGAAAGATTGATCTGGTTTTACCGAGACATGAGCAGGCGCTGGTGCATGAGGCAGAAGGATATGCACGCGAGACCGGCAAGACCGGCGTATGTCTGGTAACAAGCGGTCCGGGTGCGACCAATACCGTAACAGCCATTGCGGATGCATTTTATGACAGCATTCCGCTGGTTGTATTTACCGGACAGGTGCCGTTAAACCTGATTGGTAACGATGCCTTTCAGGAAGTGGATATCGTTGGAATGACACGTGGAATTACAAAATACAGTGTGACGGTCCGCGACAGAAAAGAACTGGCTAGAACCATTAAAATGGCATTCCACATTGCAAAAACAGGAAAACCGGGTCCGGTTCTGATCGATCTGCCAAAAGACATTCAGACAGCGACAGGTCCGGCAGAATATCCGGATCAGGTGGAAATCCGTGGTTACAAGATTAACGAAGGTGTTCACCTGGGACAGCTGAAAAAAGCAACAAAATTGCTGAAAGTGGCACGTCGCCCACTGATTCTTGCAGGTGGCGGTGTCAATATCGCAGGTGCCAATGAATTGCTGGAGCAGGTGGTAAATATCACACACGTTCCGGTTGTTACAACCGTTATGGGAAAAGGTGCGATTCCTTCTGACCATCCGTATTATGTAGGAAGCAGCGGTATGCATGGCCGTTATGCGGCAAATATCGCGGTCAGCAAATGTGACGTGCTGTTCTCCATCGGTACCCGTTTCAATGACCGTATCACCGGTGATCTGAACGAGTTTGCACCGAAGGCAAAAATTATCCATGTGGATATCGATGCAGCGGCAATTTCCCGAAATGTAGTGGTAGATGTACCGATCGTAGCTGACGCGAAAGTTGCATTACAGCAGATGCTGGAGTGGGTAGAGCCGAAAGATACCTATGAATGGGTAAAACAGATCACAGCCTGGGATCATGAAAATCCGCTGGAGATGCGCCGAGACAAAGGCATGACCCCACAGATGATTATGGAAGGTCTGAATGAGGTATATGAGGATGTTACATATGTTACCGATGTAGGTCAGCATCAGATGTGGGCCAGCCAGTATCTGGATGTAAACAAACATAAAAGAATTATCACTTCCGGTGGACTTGGAACCATGGGATTTGGTTTCCCGGCAGCACTTGGTGCAAAAATGGGGCACAGAGAAAAAGACGTGGTATGTATCACCGGTGACGGTGGATTCCAGATGAACATGCAGGAGATGGCAACTGCCATTGTACAGCAGACACCGATCACAGTATGTCTGTTAAATAACTATTATCTGGGTATGGTTCGTCAGATGCAGCAGTTATTCTATGGAAAACGTTATTCTGCAACCTGTCTGCGTCGTCGCAAAGGATGTCCGGAGCATTGTAAGGGACCGAACGAGAACTGTCCGCCATATGTACCGGATTTTATGAAATGGGCAGAGAGCTATGGTGCGCATGGCATCCGTGTCACAAAGGAAGAGGAAATCATTCCGGCACTGGAGGCTGCAAAGAAGAATACCGATGCACCGACCG
>CABRZK010000219.1 GCA_902475415.1 uncultured Eubacterium sp. | reverse complement strand
AAGCCGGTGGTTTTGATTGTTCGTGGCTTTCAGTTTTGACGGAATCGAACGACAGTCCGCATCATAGATTTACATTTTTCCTTTTCTCTGCTCCGTGTTTTACGGTAGAATAATCCACTCTCCATTGGCGGGAACATGGAGCTGCGTCAGTTTCTTCCGGGCGGCAAAGGCTCTAACATCATCGCTGGAGAGCAGGGCGTGGTTTACGCTGTCCAGATGGGTAGCAATGATGGTGGCGTTCGGTGCTTTTTTGCAGATTATTTCTACGTCATTCAAATTCATAATCAAGCGGCCCATGGGCATGGTCGCCTCACAGCAGTTGAGGACGATCACATCCGGGTGGTAGGTATCAATGGTCTGCGCCATGCCGTCAAAATATACAGTGTCCCCGGCAAGGTACAGCGTTTTGTCCTCGCCCTGCAACACATAGCCACTGGATTCACCAAGATACGCCACAGTTTCCAGGTTGTCCCCATGTCGGGCGGGCACCTTCGTGATGGTGATTCCTCCCATGTGTAATTCCGGCCCCTCAAAGGCGGTGACGCAGGAAAAGCCCATGCCTGTCATAAGTTCCTTGTCCTCCTCATTTTGCACCATCACCGGGATGTCTTGAGGCAGATAGTCCGCAGTAAAGTGATCGGGATGGATGTGGGTCACGAGACAGAAGTCCACACCGTTGAGGATCTTATTCGGCGGCAGGGGCAGGTCGTTCAAGGGATTTTTCATGCCGATCATTTTTCCTCGCACCGGCGTAAAGGAAGGCCCTGTGCCCCTGTCCTGAAGCCATGGGTCCAGCAGGATGGTAATAGAACTATACTGGATTTTTAAGGTTGCATTTCGGATTTGTTGAATTTTCATATTGTTTTCCTTCCATCAGGTATCTTTTCTTCACAGAAACGGCCATGCCACACGCCAGCACTGCGCATAAGATGCGCGCAAATACGGTACACCACCAGATCATGATCTGCCCACCAAAAAGCGGAGGCAGAATTAGCATAAACACCAACATCAGCACAGGTTCGATAAAAATCAACAGATAGGAGAGTACTACCCGTTGGGACGCATAAAAGCCGGATGTGGTGATGCGTGAAATGGCGACAAAGGGCACCGAGACCAGAAAAATCGGAAGGATGGCAGAAACCTCCTGATTGACTTCCACCGAAGTACCAAACAGAATGCCGATCTGGCTTCTGCTCACATACAGGATGAGGCAGCTTGCGAAAGCCAACAGCAGAGAAAAGCCATAGGCAAGCCCTTGGGTAGACCGCAGTTGCCTATGATTGTCCTCCCCATAGAACCGGCTGATCAGCGGCTGGCTCCCATCACCGATGCCCTGTAAAATCAGCGAGATTAATGGAAATCATGTAGGCGATACACGCATAGACCGCAATGGCGCTTTCCCCGCCGTAAGAGGCAGAGAAGCGATTGATGATCATCAGCGAAATGTTGGGCGACATGGCAAGCCCGAAGGGAGCAAGGCCGACCCGGACCACAGAGGATGTGGCCGGCAATACTTGATCAAGGTGGATCTTCATCGTGAACCGGCCTTTTCTGAACAAGTAGGCCAGGGCAAAGAGCATGGTCAGTCCTTGCCCGAGCACAGTCGCAAGGGCAGCTCCTGTCATGCCCTGTTCCCATACCCAAACGAAAAGATAGTCAAAAACGATGTTTGTTGCAAAGCCGGAAACCATCGAAATCATCGCAAAAGACGAGCCGCCCAGATTACGGATGAATGGGACGAGACCTGTGCCGAAAATCTGCAAACCCGTTCCGAATGAAATGATGATAATGTACTCCTGCGCCAGAGGTAACATATTCCCACTTGCGCCCAAAAGTTTTAGCATAGGGGCGTTGTAAAACAGAACAAGGGTCGTTAAGAGCACGCTGAATCCGAGCATCAGCCAGTTTGCTATGGCGATTAACCTGTTTGCTTCTTTGTCTTGTCCTCTTGCACGCTCGATGGAAAAATAGATTGCGCCGCCCATACCCAGTCCAGTCCCCACCGCCTGGATAAACGCCACGATAGGGTAGACGATCGTCACAGCAGAAAGCCCCGCATCCCCCAACCGATTTCCAATAAAATAGCCATCTACGATGGAATAAATGCCCGATAGAGCAAAGGAAAAAATCGACGGGAGGACATACCGAAAGAATATCCGTACATCCTGTTTGTTTATGTTCATCACTTCTGTCCGTCCCCCAGTTCACGAAACAGCCGGATAAACAGTTCGCTGTCCTCATTGAGCCTGCGGATTCGCTCCAGTCCCATTTTCTCGATGACAGCAAATTCGGCGTTCCTCAGCTCGGACAAAATGCTGTCTGCATATTGCTTGCCCGCTTCGGTAAACCGAATCTGTTTGTTCCGTTTATCTTCTGGCAAGGGTACAAGCTCCACATACCCCTTGCTTTCCAAATCCTTCAAAACCATGTTGGTCGTCTGCTTGGGCATGGACCATTGTTGGCTGATGCGTTTCTGGGTACAGGGATCTTCACTCTCGTCAATGGAGATGAGGGTTAGCAGGCAACAGGCAGAAGTTCCATGCTGCTTGGCCCAGTCCTCATAGATGTAGTTGGTCTCCCGCCACACCTCATAATACCGATTGAGTTCTTCCATACGACTCATTTGTTCCTTCAATGCAATTCCCTCCTATATTCAAAATAGTCCGTAACCGTACTATACAATAATAGTCCGGTTACGGACTGTTGTCAAGGAGGGCACTTCAAAGATTCAAAATGCAGCCAATAAAATGGGGTGCAGCCCACTTCTCGATGAGAATGATTATTTTTTGCCCATTTTGAATTCATCACTTGACATTGTGGCAAAGAACTGTTTACACCCGATGAGGTCAGAAAGCTGGATAACAAAAAGTGTATTATCTTTATCCGTGGATTTGATCCAATCATGGACAATAAGTTCATACCATTCAATCATCCGATGTTTAACCAGACAGCAGATGGCAAGGGAGAGCCTTATGTTCATCAGATAAGAGGAGCAGATAATCTTATCGGTCCGCCATTTGAGATTCTTTCAGACAAGGCAGTTAAGTATTATGAAAAACTGAAGGATAAGGGCGAGAATGTGTATATAGATTCTCTTACCTATGAGCAGTTTATGATGCTTGGTGATGCGGAATTAAGCAGGAGATTCTCTATGCAGGATGAGGCAGAACAGAAAGCAAAGATTGACAGAGAACAGGCAAATGAGCTTGAGTATGTTGATGAGTCGCAGAAGTCAGATGCTGCAGAAAGTGCCAGTGCTACTAATGGAAATACTGGTGCTAAGCCTGTAAGGAATCCTGAAAGGGAAAAGCCTAAGTGGGAGGATACAATCACAAATCGAATGTTACACTGGTCATATACACTGGAGCAGAAAGAAGAGGTGAAGAAAGCACTTGCTGCAGGCGTTCCCAAAGCAACAATTCTTACTTACTTTTATCCGGAGGTTACTGTGGAGAAGATGAGTTCTTACCGGAAGAAGCAGTAAAATGAAATCGCATAGGCACAGGAGCTGTGGTATAATGTGCCTATGCAAAATGGAGGTGAAGAACTTTGAACGAAATAGATATAACAAAAAATAGATTGACAAATCTTATTCCGGTAATAAATCCAGGATTAAAAAACGAAGGGGGTATTAAAACGGCAATATTGTATAGAGTATGTCCTTGTGTCGAGATTGATTCTTCGGAGGTAGTTAGAGAAACATATGTAAGAATTTATGGTAATAGCATCCCAGAATCAGCAGATACGATATTTAATGCTTTTATTCCTTTTTTGGATTTCTGTAGAGCAAAGTTGATGCTATTAAAATATAAGATACCATCAAGACAAAAAGATCTTTTGTTATTAGTATTGGTTCATTTGGATGAAATATTTGAAAACTATAGGGATTTGGAAGATTTGTTTAATAGGTATTTTGATTTAATGTATTCATTTTCAAATTTGATGCCAGTACCCAAGTATTTTAATGGAAGTAAGAACATCAAGGGAAAAGGAACATGGGGGTTAAATAATGATTATCCTTCAGTATATTATAAGAATCTCAAGGATAATCAATCTGGAATATATGATAGGGAAAATATGAAACTATGGATTGATGGTGTTATGGATTCATATAAAATAAAGGATATGTATGAACTTGATCCACCATATCCAATAGATGAGTATTATGGATTTAATGATGCAAAATTAGATAATTTGATGTTATTTATAAAGAATGCAATTAGATTAATTGAGGATAGATTTGCATGATTAATATAGAGTGAACATAGATCTGAAAAAATATAGTTGCTTTATGAAAGCACTTTAGCCAATAAGGTTAAGGTGCTTTTTTTGCACCTTGAAAGGAGGTGGTTGAAGCATACCACATCGGGGAAAGCCGATTTAATCATTACAACAGGCATTGCCTGATCATATAGAGTTACTTTTAACAG
>CABRZK010000218.1 GCA_902475415.1 uncultured Eubacterium sp. | reverse complement strand
ATGTTTGCGGGGTATTATCCGAATGGGAGTTATGACTGCAAAGAATCGATTTTATATCTGGATGGAAACTGGGTCTGGTGTATGGAACCGTCTCAGCTTGTCGGCAATGTAGGAAGTGGTGTGAATTATGCATTGTCTAATGGAGGAGATGCCTCTCAGTGGTTGAAAAACCGATTTGGCTGGAGCTGGACCAAAACTAATAATCTGAGTAAAGCGGTATATCTGGCAAAAAAATATTTTCCGGGAGATGGAAATTGTACCTATGCGCTGATTCAAAATCTGATCTGGTCAGAAATTACCAGTGCAGAAAGCCCGAAAGAAGCAGGGAGGTATCTGCTGACAAATGGAGCAGAAAAGACAGCACATGTATGTTCACATTTAAATACGAAAGAAAAAGTAGATGCTGCCATTAAGGATATATGGGTGCGGGTAGGTGCTTATCATAAAATGCCTTCTTATACAGGAACAACCATACATGTTACTGCCGGACAGTCCGTCTGGATTGCAGATAGCAATGGTGTCAGCAATGAGCTGAATTTTACCTGTCCCTCCGGTCTTCAGATAACGAAGAATCATAATGGTATCTGGATTCGTACAGATCAGTCAGCAGCGGGACAATCCTTTACCGCTAATTTTACTAAAAATACGATTCCGGCAGGAAGCGAAGGTGTTTCGATTTATGAAGCGACTGATAAAAAACGTCAGGCAGTAGGTTTGTGGACAAATGCTATTACACCGGATTACGGAGCTGTTCGGGTTATTGTAGACAGAACGAAGTATCTTAATGCAAAATACAAAGCTCAGGATGCAATTTCGCCAGCTTTTGATATTCATATTGAAAAAACAGATTCTGATACGGGAGAAGCATTAGAAAATGCCGTGTTTGACATTTATATGGATGGCGAAAAAAAGGCATCGGTAATGACAGACCAGGATGGTAAAGCGTCTTATCACTGGCGTGGAGATGCTTTGTATACAGATTATTATGAAGATACCCAGTCGGTTACTTCTTATAATGAATGGAATCGTGCATATCTGAAAGCAAAAGAGAATGTTAAGAAAAAAGTGGAGACTGCAATTGGAGAATTAAAAGATCAGACCACACATACCTGGAAAGTAGAGGAGCGTCAGGCACCGGAAGGATATGAGTTGAATGATACTGTATGGGAAGAAACAATCGACCTGAATACGGAAGCTGTGGAAATCGATTTCACAGACAGAGCAAAGCCAGGCTATCTGAATATGAAGAAAGTGTCTGAGAATCCGTCTATTACAGAACAGAATGACTGTTACAGTCTGGATGGGGCAGAATATGGTGTATATGAGACAGTCGAAGATGCCAGAGCGGATCAGAATCGCCTGGAAACTCTGACGACAAATGCAGATGGCGTGTCCGAAACAGTTACATTGTATGCCGGAACATACTATATAAAAGAAGTAAAAGCACCAAAAGGGTATGAACTTTGCTGCGAAAAAGAAAATGAACAGTCTGAAACAGGAATCCATGTAGTTACCGTACAGTCGAATGAAACATCAACTTTTACATGCAAAGAAAAACCGGGAGATAATCCATTTGCGTTACTTCTGGAGAAACTGGATCAGAGAACCGGTACAGTAGCTTCAGGAACGGCATCTGTAAAAGGAGCTGTCTTTGAATTGAGTTACTATGCAAATACAGAAGGTAATACGGAAACACCGATTAGAAAATGGTATTTCAGAACAGGTGAAGAGGGAAAGATTATCTGTAATCAGCAGGAACAGCTGATTTCGGAATATCGGACAAACCAAGGAGAAGTATTTAAGTCAGATCCTTTTTATGTGAACGGGAGTGGAATGCAGGTATATCCGATTGGAACATATTGCATCAGAGAAGTTGTTGCACCAAAGTATTTTAAAAAGGCTGGTTATATGTATTTCTCATCAGATACCAATAACAGGACAGATGTAACAAAAGGAATTACGGCTGTGATCCGGCAGGAGCATAATGGTGGTGCGACTCAGATTTACAGTGGAAAAAATGTTACAGATGGACAAATCGAAGTGGAAAATCTGAATGTAAAAGCATATGATGAACTTCAATATGGTTCTGTGACAATCTATAAAACCACAGCAGATGCTGCGAAGAAACCATTGCAGGGAGTTGTGTTTAAACTGAAAGGACAGACTGATGGTGTAGAGTATCAGGCGCAGACCGACGAAGAAGGAAAGGTGTGTTGGAAACAATTAATTCCACAAGACTATGTGATCACTGAGGTGAAAACAGTGGATGGAAGGAGTCTGTTAAAAGAACCAGTATCCGTGACACTTCCGATGGAAATGACATGGGATGAACTGAAGGTGAAGCATGCGGATTTATCCAGAGCTGTATTTGATGAAGTCTCAGGAAAATATTGTTTCTACGATCTGACAATTAATATTGGCAATTCAGTTACTTTTGACATGCCGATGACAGGCAGAAGTGGAAAGGCGGAATATATACTTTTAATTTCGGGGCTGTCATTTGTAATAGCAGGAATTGTTCTTGGACGAAGAAAAATAAAAAATCATAAACAGTAAAAAAAGAGGTTGACGAAGACTTGCTTCCTATGCTATAGTAGATGGGCGATGGAAGTAGGTCTTTTTTTTATGCCTAAAATTGAATGTACATGATTTTTCATGGACAAACAGTTGCAAAGAAATTTAATGGAGGTGGAAAGTTGTGCGCGTAAAGATTACATTGGCATGCACAGAGTGCAAACAGCGTAATTACAACCTGACTAAGGATAAGAAAGCTCATCCTGAAAGAATGGAAGTAAACAAGTATTGCAAATTCTGTAGAAAGCATACATTACACAAAGAAACCAAATAATCCGGCGATGCAAAGGATGTGACAAACATGGAAGAAACCAAAAAGAATGATGTTCAGAAAAAGAACTGGTTTGCAGGTCTTAAAGCTGAATTCCAGAAAATTGTCTGGCTGGACAAAAAGTCACTTGGGAAACAGACAGTCGCTGTACTTGTTGTTTCCGTAATCCTGGGTGCAATTATCGCGGTGCTGGATCTTGGAATTCAGTATGGTGTTGATTTCCTTGTGAATCTGTAGGAAGGCAAAGGTGAGTTTTTATGGCTGAGGCGAACTGGTATGTGGTTCATACTTATTCCGGATATGAGAATAAGGTAAAAGCAGACATTGAGAAAACAATTGAAAACAGACATCTGGAGGATGAGATCCTTGAGGTTCGTATTCCGATGCAGGATGTTGTTGAGTTGAAGAACGGTGCGAAAAAGCAGGTTCAGAAAAAGATGTTTCCTGGATATGTGCTCATCAATATGGTGATGAATGATGACACGTGGTACGTTGTCAGAAATACCAGAGGCGTTACCGGGTTTGTAGGTCCGGGGTCAAAGCCGGTGCCACTCACGGAAGCTGAGATGAGACCGTTGGGAATCAAAGAAGAAAATGTGGTAGTCGACTTCAAAGAAGGCGATATGGTAACAATCATTGGTGGCGTATGGAAAGATACCGTAGGTGTGATCCAGAGCATGAATGAGAGTAAACAGATCGTGACTATCAATGTAGAGCTTTTCGGTCGCGAAACACCGGTTGAAATAAGTTTCGCAGAAGTGAAGAAAATGTAAGCGTAAGTAAAGGAACGATTACGAAAAATTCAAAGGAGGCAATCTCAAATGGCAAAGAAAGTAGAAGGATATATCAAACTGCAGATTCCTGCTGGTAAAGCTACACCGGCTCCTCCAGTTGGTCCTGCACTTGGACAGCATGGCGTAAACATCGTAGAGTTTACAAAACAGTTCAACGCAAAAACAGCTGATCAGGGTGATCTGATCATTCCTGTAGTTATTACAGTATATGCAGACAGAAGCTTCAGCTTCGTAACAAAAACACCGCCAGCTCCGGTTCTGATCAAGAAAGCTTGCGGAATCAAATCTGGTTCTGGTGTACCAAACAAAACAAAAGTTGCTACAATTACAAAAGCTCAGATCAAAGAGATCGCTGAGCTGAAAATGCCGGACTTAAATGCAGCATCTTTAGAGAGTGCTATGAGCATGATCGAAGGTACAGCAAGAAGTATGGGTGTTACCGTAGCTGAGGACTAATTAACAAGAATAAGTGGGAGGGTCCTCTCCCGATACAACCACAGGAGGTTATAATTCATGAAAAGAGGAAAAAGATATGTCGACGGAGCGAAAAAAGTCGACAGAACAGTTCAGTATGAGAGTGCAGATGCAATCAAACTTGTAAAAGAGAATGCTACAGCAAAGTTTGACGAGACCATCGAACTTCACATTCGTACAGGTTGTGATGGACGTCACGCTGAGCAGCAGATCCGTGGTGCTGTTGTACTGCCGCACGGAACAGGTAAAACTGTTCGTGTCCTGGTATTTGCAAAAGGCACAAAAGTAGATGAGGCTCAGGCAGCAGGTGCTGATTTCGTTGGTGGAGAGGA
>CABRZK010000217.1 GCA_902475415.1 uncultured Eubacterium sp. | reverse complement strand
TGACGCAGTATTGTGACGGGAAAAATGTGACCTGCAGTGGTTGGATGACCCAGTGGGGATCTCGTTATCTGGGAGATCAGGGGTACAGTCCCATTGAGATTCTGCGCTATTATTATGGCAGCAGTATTTATATTAATTCTGCGGAAGAAATTGCAGGAATTCCGTCTTCCTGGCCGGGGATGGATCTGACTGTCGGCTCCTCCGGTACAAAAGTGCGGCAGATGCAGCAGCAGCTCGCCCGGATTTCACAGTCTTATCCGGCGATTCCGACCATTACGGCGGATGGTATTTTCGGGGATCGGACCAGAGAAGCAGTCGAAATGTTTCAACGAATCTTTGATCTGCCTGTGACCGGAGTGGTGGATTTTCCGACCTGGTATAAAATCTCGCAGATTTATGTGGGGGTGACGAGGATTGCCGAACTGAATTGACAGCACAGGCAAAGAACATATTTGGATGTATTGAGGAACAGAAAGATGTCTGCGATATGGCACTGCAAGTGTCTGAATGAATGAAATGTAAAATAATTTGACTAAAAATGCCGGAGGAATTTATAATTTCTCTGGTATTTTTATTTGATATCATGTAGAATAATGCATAAACGACAAAAATAACAGAGAGGATAGATAAAAATGGAACAGAAAAAAAACATTATGGATTACGATACTGTTTCCTTAGATGATGAGAACAGTGCCGTAGTGATCATTGATCAGACAAAATTACCGGGAACAACAGAAATTATCGCATTAAAAACTGCTCAGGAGATCTGGGATGCAATCTATCTGCTTCAGGTACGTGGCGCTCCGGCTATCGGTGTGGCAGCAGCTTACGGTATCTATGTACTTGCAAAAGGTATTGATACAGACAATTATGACGAATTTTACGCAGAGTTCAAGAAACAGAAAGACTATCTGGATTCTTCCCGTCCGACAGCAGTCAACCTTTCCTGGGCTTTAAACCGTATGGAGCAGGTTGTATTAAATAACAAAGAAAAATCAGTAACAGAGATCAAACAGCTTCTGAAAGAGGAGTCCGTCGAGATTCAGGACGAGGATATCCGTGTATGCAAAGCCATTGGTGAGTATGGTCTGACACTGGTAAAACCAGGTGACGGTATTCTGACACACTGTAATGCAGGAAAACTGGCTACAAGCAAATATGGTACAGCGACAGCTCCGATTTATCTCGGACAGGAGCGTGGCTACAACTTCCGTGTATTTGCAGATGAGACAAGACCGCTGCTTCAGGGCGCACGTCTGACTGCTTTCGAGCTTCAGTCTTCCGGCGTTGATGTGACACTGATCTGTGACAACATGTCCGCAACCGTTATGAAAAACGGCTGGGTAGATGCTATTTTCGTTGGATGTGACCGTGTGGCTGCCAATGGCGATACTGCAAATAAAATCGGTACTTCTGTAGTTGCAGCAGTTGCAAAACAGTACAATGTACCGATGTATATCGCAGCACCGACATCCACCATCGACATGAATACACCGACCGGTGATCAGATCAAGATTGAGCAGAGAAAACCGGAAGAAGTGACAGAGATGTGGTACAAAGAGCGCATGGCTCCGGAAGGCGTAAAAGTATTCAATCCGGCTTTCGATGTGACAGACCATGAGCTGATCGCAGGTATCGTGACAGAGTTTGGTATCGCACGTCCTCCTTATACAGAATCTTTCAAAGAGATTTTTGCAAAAAAAGAGGCTGCTCAGAAAAATAAATAAAACATAATCGGATGTTAAAAAATATATTTTCCTTAATTCCCAGTATAATAGAGGAAAATGATACTTCACTTTTTTTACAGAGTGGGGTATAATAGGCAGTAATGGTTCAGAAAGCAGAAGAGGTCTGATGTTTTCTGAATGATTACTCAATTTTGTATACAATACAGGAGGTATAATTATGGCAGACAGTGCATGCAGCAGCTGCAGCAGTGCAGGAAGCTGTTCTTCCGAAAGCTGTGAAGGATGTCCAAGCAGCAATCAGCCGCAGAGCTTTCAGGAGAAATTAAATGAGTATTCATCTGTAAAGAAAGTAATCGGTGTTGTCAGTGGTAAAGGTGGCGTAGGAAAATCATTTGTTACTGCTTCCCTTGCAACTGCAATGCGTAAAAAAGGATATGAAGTAGGTATTCTGGACGCGGACATCACAGGACCGTCCATTCCGAAAATGTTCGGTGTACACGGACCGGCTATGGGCAGTGAGATGGGAATTTTACCGATCGCAGCAGAAGACGGAACAAAGATCATGTCCATTAACTTACTGATGGAAGATGAGGAAGCTCCGGTTATCTGGAGAGGCCCGGTCATTGCAGGAACTGTAAAACAGTTCTGGAGTGATGTTGTATGGGGAGATCTTGATTATTTATTCGTGGACATGCCGCCTGGAACAGGTGACGTTCCGCTGACAGTATTTCAGTCTCTTCCGGTAGATGGAATCGTAATCGTGACATCTCCGCAGGAACTGGTACAGATGATCGTAAAGAAAGCTTACAACATGGCTGGTATGATGAATATCCCGGTACTTGGCGTTGTTGAGAATTACAGCTATCTGAAATGTCCGGATTGCGGAAAAGAGATTAAGCTGTTCGGCGAAAGCCATATCGATGAAGTAGCTTCTGAGATGGCAATGCAGGTTCTTGGCAAAATGCCGTTAGATCCGGCTTATGCAGAACTGGCAGATCAGGGATTATTCTATAAAGCAGATAATCCATATCTGGAAGATGCTGTAAAGAAAATCGAAGGTATGTAAGATATTATGACAAAGAGGCGAAGAAGACGGATACAGAGTATCTGTTTTCTTCGTCTTTTGGGTATGTGGTGCATATCTGCCACTGAAAGCACAGTACTGCAGTAAATGTGGAGCGGACTTGACCGTAAAATGTCCGCAGTGTGAGGGCATCTGCAAAAAAGGAGAAAAATATTGCAATCACTGTGGAAAATTACTTGGACAGGAAAAATAGGAGAAAAAAGAAAAGGAAGAATATCAGCATACACTGGTACTGAATTATTCCGGACTGGAGGAAGACCGGATGATTGAGGTAAGTAAAATACTGGGGGAGATATTTGAATAAAAAACATGCAACCGTTCCTGATCATACAGAAAAACGATTGCATGTATGTTTCCTTTATCAATATCAAATCTGACTGACTGAAAGTCGTTTCTGCCGATGCCGTTCAATTGCCACAGCGATAGAACCATAACAGACCGAATACATAAATGCAGCCAGGGCAAAGGCAGTCAGCACATCAAAAACGGAGTGCTGTTTTAAGAACATGGTGGATAAAATAATGCAGACGGTGAGAACCAGTGCTGCAATTTTTATCCATTTTTTATTTTGCAGCTTTTTGCTGTGTGCCAGTCCAAAATAAATGGCAAGGGAATTGTATACATGGATGCTAGGAAACAGGTTTGTCGGTGTATCTGATGCATACAGTTTTTGCACAATGTGTACAAAAATGTTATCTCTTGCGAATGTATCCGGGCGGAGCAGCTGTCCGTTTGGATATACCGTTGAGATAAAGAGAAATACGGTCATACCGGTAATCAGGAAGATACCGAGCCGCCAGCACAGTTTTCCATCTGTAAAGGCGATAAAGATAATGCCGATTGCCATGTATACAAACCAGAGATAATACGGAATGACAAAAAATTCGCAAAATGGAATGTAATCATCCAATGCCATGTGGATGACATGGAAGTTCGAATTGATGGACACTTTTTTCTCCAGGTAGCAGAACCATGGAATATAGATCAGTGCGTAAAGCAACAGAAAAAAGTGTGTGTTATGTTTTAGAAATTCGATGATTTTTTTCATATAATAAATGCTCCAATAATATTCTCATTTCCAGAGATAAAATTGATACCATTTTACAACAAATCGCATCCCATGATGCCTGTCTGGGAAAACGGGAGATATGGACATTCAATCTGTCTGGCGGTATCAAGGTTTATAGAAAAGTGTAGCATCATCGTACGAAAAAAACAACGTGGAAAAATATTAAATTTTTGTGATTAAAAAATAAAAACTGCAGGAAACAGATTTTACATCTGCTTTCTGCAGTTCTTTTATGATCGGAGTGACAAGATTTGAACTTGCGATCTCTCGCCCCCCAGACGAGCGCTTTACCAGACTAAGCCACACCCCGGTAATGATTTTGATTCAGTGATTCACAACGAAACGATATTATGATAGAAATCTATATCTGAGTATATGCGATAGGCGAACCATGATGTACATTGTATCACAAAAAGATATGCTTGCAAAGGATTTTTTAGGAAGTTATACTGATTATAAATCATGCTTTCGAGAATTGAGAAGAAAAAGTATAATTTCATTATTTGAAAAATGAATAAGTGAACTTTAATATACAGAAATATTTGGGAGGCAATTGTATGGAGGAGCAGTTTTTATCCCCGTTGGAAGTGGCGGAGATGTTACAGGTAAAAAAGAA
>CABRZK010000216.1 GCA_902475415.1 uncultured Eubacterium sp. | reverse complement strand
ATCCGGGGCTGATTCCGGTTCTTGTTTTTGGCATAGCGATCAGAGACGGTACATTATCCGCAATAACAAGAACCGGAATCAGCCCCGGATTACCAAGTACATAAATTCCATAATAGATCATAGCTGCCAGACGACAGTATAATCCAAGATAAATACATACGGTATTTAAAAGCTGCATCATCCAGTATTTATTTTTCAGAAGGGCAGCTACACTTTTCCAGGTAGACTCTTTGGACTCTGCTCGTTTTTCCTCATCCGGGATTTCTTTTGTTGTTACATAAGTCAAAATACTTCCCAGTAAGCATACGATACTTAAAATAACCGTCATGATTACGAATGCACGCTGTGTATAATTGGAGCTTCCACCACTTAATGCGGTCAGGATACCAACGGCTGATGCATTGATCAGCACGTTACCAAGAATCATACCGAACATCATGAAAGTAGAAAGAGAATTAATCTCTTTTTCGTTTCTGGTAAGACGGATATTTAAGGTATTCATGGCACAGCCAAGTGCTGTATACGCAATTGCATACAGGTTATACATCACAAAAATCCATACGATTTTTGCACCGGATCCGAAACCACCCGGAATGGCAAAAAGCAGAATGGTAAATAATGCAAACGGTACCATTGCCCTTAAAATCCATGGTCTTGCCTTTCCTTTTTTACTCTTTGTCTTATCAATGACAGCTCCCATCATCAGGTCTGTAACACCGTCAAAGATACGGGAAATCAGTAAAATATTTCCCATTGCCAGTGCAGATACTCCTACAATATCTGTACCAAAATATGTAATGTAGCCTGCTACCAGACCAGTCAGTAAGGATTGTCCAAGCAATCCGAACAAAATACTAAATTTTGTACTTTTCTTTACAGTTTCCATAAGTTTTTTGTTTCCTCCCTTGTCTTGATATTCATATCATATTATGTTAGAATCCCTATAACAACCAACAAAATTGCTTATAAATCATATTAAATTGCTTATGTTTGATAAAATTCATTTCATTGAAAAACAACACTATGTATTAACTCCCCACAACATGATCCATGAAATTTCCACCATGCCTTCCGGCAATACAGAAAAATCCATCGACCATGCACGGGAACAGTTATCGCACAAATTCAATCTGGACGGGCGTCTGCGCATCCTGTTTCCGGACTCCGATACGCCGACAGATCCAGAGCACTATTTTTATCCGCAGATTTTCTGTATGTTTGAATGTGGTGCAAATTACTATACGAAAAGAGAAAACTACGACTCCTATGAAATTGTATTTACTTATTCCGGGGAAGGATATCTGGAATATGAAGGAAACAGTTACATCATTGGTCCGGGTTGTGGTTTCTTCATCGACTGTCAAAAACCTCATTTTTATAAAACAAATGGGGAAAACTGGGAACATTGTGTCCTTCATTTTAATGGTTCCATCTCCCAGAAACTGTATGCGGAATATGTTTCTTACGGAGACATCACATTTCATGACGCAACAGACGGCAACTTTCATTCCCACGTAGAAAACCTGTTAAATATCTGGGATCATTTCCAGGTTTACAAAGATTTGCAGATTTCAAATACCATCTGCGACATCGTTACTTATCTTCTGCTTTTGAAAGCAATGAGCGGTCATGATGATATGGTGAAAGTACCGGAAACCATTACTTATCTTTCCAAATATATGAGACACAATTTTGCCTCTGATATTACCCTGGATTTTCTCGCCGACTTTGCAAATATGAGTAAATATCATTTAACCAGAGAGTTTAAGAAATATATGGGAACGACACCAATTCAGTATCTGATCTCCATGCGGATTATGAACGCAAAATTCATGCTGATTCATACACCCCTGGCCATTTCTGCTATCGCAGAAGAATCTGGTTTTTCGGATATTAATAACTTTAACCGACTCTTTTTGAAAAATGTGGGAATGACTCCCAGAGAATATCGGAAGCAGCATGAAAACCCAAAATAATTGAACGGCAATAATATATGAATATCCCGCAACAATGCATGTTTTAATTGATACGATACGAACCTAAAATAAGAAGAAAAAACGAAAGGATAAATTGAAACATGTATACTTCTATCAGACCGGGCCAGGTATGGCTGGATACAGAAGGAAAACGCATCCAGGCTCATGGCGGATCTGTTATCTATCTGGACGACACCTACTACTGGTACGGCGAAAACAAAGAAAAAACGACCGGAGACAATGGTATCTGGCACTGGGGCGTCAGATGCTACGCATCGAAAGATCTGTATAACTGGAAAGACCTTGGACTGATCATTCCGCCAAATCCAGAGGATCCGTCTTCTCCTTTACATCCGTCCAATATGATGGACCGCCCTCATATCATTTATAATCGATTTACGAAAAAATATGTGTGCTGGTTAAAAATTATGCAAAAAAACGGCATACAAAGTGAAACAGTATTAACCGCAGACCACTTCCTTGGGCCATATACAATACAAAAAAACGGGTTGCGCCCACTCAATATGAGTGCCGGGGATTTTGACCTGGCGGTTGCCCCGGACGGTAAAGCATATTACTATTTTGAGCGTGTCCACAGTGAAACGATCTGTGCCGACCTGACGAAAGATTACACCGATGTCACGGGATATTACAGCACTCATTTTCCGCATTCTGCGCCACCGTACGTTCGTGAAGCGACCGCACATTTTTGCAGAAATGGGAAGCATTATCTCGTAACTTCAGGTACCACAGGATATTTTCCAAATCCGTCCGAAATTGCGATTGCCGACACCTGGCATGGGCCCTACACAGTTCTTGGCAATCCACATCCCGATGATATTTCTAATACTTCTTACCATTCACAGGTTTCATCTGTATTTAAAGTAGAAGGAAAAAAGGATCTCTACATTGCAGTGGCGGATCGCTGGTGTCCGGAGAACATGGAGCTTCCCTATGATTTCTACCGGGAAATGTTTGAATATATTTTTCAGGGAAATGCCGCTAAAATTCCGGAACTGATACAAAAATACCAGATCACACCGCCTGCACCGGATGAACAGCGTAATACTTCGATTGCCGATTATGTATGGCTTCCGTTTCGATTTGACGGAGAAATGGCATATCTTGACTGGCTTGATGAATGGCGAATTGAAGATTTTGACTGAAAAAAGAACGAAAATCAGAGTAATTTGCTCTGGTTTTCGTTCTTTTTTTGTTATTACTCACCACTTGCAGAAGTTGGAGTTTTAACACTGACTAAGATGAAACTTTTTAATTTTTTCCAGCACCATACCACGTTTTGACTGCCGGATAAAGTTTTTTAAATTTTTGATAACATAAATCGTATTTTTTCATAATTACCGGATCCGGCTCTATCACCTTTTTGATCCTGATCAGTTTATCACATGCCTCGGCCAGAGATGCATATTCGCCACATCCTACTGCCGCCAGAATGGCAGCTCCAAATCCCGGTCCTTCTTCATTTTCCGGAATTTCCAGTGTAAGTTTCAGCACAGATGCAATAATTTGCAGCCATAATTCGCTTTTTGCACCGCCACCGCATATTTTTGCCCTGTTAATATATATTCCCTGATTTCGGGCTATCTCAAGGGAATCCCGGAGTCCGAAGGCAACACCTTCCAACACAGCCTGCGTCATATCTGCACGCGTGGTATCCATAGACATTCCGATAAACATTGCTCTCGCATCCGGGTCATTTAAGGGCGAACGTTCCCCCATTAAATAGGGCAGATAAAATACCTGATTTTCACCCAAGTTGGAAATATCTGCCTGTTCTCCTGTGTAGTCCTTCGTATGCAAAATTTCTTCCAGCCACCATTTATTGCAGCTTGCAGCCGACAGCATGCAGGCCATCAGATGATAGCCACCATCTGCATGATCAAAAGAATGAAGTGCATTTTCAGGATCAACCGTAAAGCGTTCACTCGAAATAAAAATGGTTCCTGATGTTCCAAGAGAAATATTACATTTTCCTTCCCCGACAGTTCCTGTGCCGATTGCTGCAGCAGCATTATCTCCTGCACCGGCCACAATTTTTACTGTCTCCGGAATACCAAGCTCTTTTGCGAGTTCCGCTTTGATTGTACCGACTACCTCGTAACTTTCACACAATTTTGGAAGCTGTATTTCATCCACACCACAAATTTCCAGCATTTCTTGCGACCAGCATCTGTTTTTCACATCCAGCAACAGCATTCCCGATGCATCGGAATAATCGGTACAGAAACGACCGGAAAATCGATAAATCAGATAGTCCTTTGGAAGCATAATCTTTGTCGTTCGTTTCCAGAGTTCCGGTTCATTTTTCTGCATCCACAGAATTTTGGGTGCAGTAAATCCGGCAAAGGCAATATTCGCCGCATATTGCGACAGCTTTTCTTTCCCGATCAATTCATTTAAATACGCTGTTTCTTCTCCTGTTCGCCCATCATTCCACAAGATTGCCGGTCGAATAATCTGATCTTCTTTATCGAGAGTGACCAGACCATGCATCTGTCCTCCAAAACTGATGCCGGCCACCTG
>CABRZK010000215.1 GCA_902475415.1 uncultured Eubacterium sp. | reverse complement strand
CCTGCAGGTCTTTGAAAAACAGGCGCAGCTCGTTTACCAGGAACATTCCTTTGTATACGATGGTTCTGCTGGACAGGGATACCACATAGGTATTGTCGTTGGACTGTTCAAAAACACGGCGTGCCACATACAGACGGCGGTCAAAGTCCAGACCTTTTTCCACGTCATCCGGACGTTTGATGAATGCCTGCATAATGTATGGCATGCAGTCTACGGCTTTCTGTCCAATGACAGTCGGATCAGTCGGCACTTCACGCCATGCCAGCAGCTCCAGACCCTCTTTTTCTATGATGACTTCAAACATCTTCTTTGCCTGATTGCGCTTTAACTCGTCCTGTGGGAAGAAAAACATACCAATTCCGTAATCTCTTTCTTCACCTAAAAAGACGCCGGAGGATTTCATGGTTTTGGAGAAGAATCTGTGAGATATCTGTAACAGAATACCTACTCCATCACCAGTTTTTCCTTCGGCGTCTTTGCCAGCTCTATGTTTTAAGTTTTCAACAATTTTTAATGCGTTCTCAACCGTCTGATGTGTTTTCACACCTTTAATGTTTACCACAGCACCAATTCCACAGTTGTCATGTTCGAACCTTGGATCGTACATGCCGACAGCCTTGGCGTTGCTCTCGTTCATATGAAGTTCCATAACATTTTCCTTTCTGTTATAATCAATGAATTTTCATGAATGTCATTATGCAGAAACCTGCAAAAACAGTTCTTTTTTCCCTCATAACCTGCCATTCATGCATTAATTACTGGGGTTGTTATTCATTGCGTTTACTATACGCCTTTTTTTTTAAATTGTAAACCCACTTTTTTTCTTAAATTGTCAGATTATTTGACAACTTCCAAAATATCATATTATTGTTTTTTATTTGTTCTAATTATCTGTTTATTTCCAATATTATCATACAATTTGGTTTTGATATTTTTTGTTAAAAAATTTACCTGCAGGCATAAAATTTATGCCGTACAGGTAAATTTTCTTTATTGTATGTACATTTTAATCTTTTTATTTTCGTTCATCACAGATTCTGTCAATGCATGATATTTATCTTGCTGGTAAATATTCCGGCACAATATTCCTTAATACACTGTCAGACCGAATCCGGAATGTTTCTAAATTAACATACTCTAAAAGTACAACTTCAATACTTTCTCATCTGTCTTTTTACCAGCCACGGATCCGATCAGCATGCAAACCAGTGATACAGTAATTCCAATCAGAATCTGGTGCAGATTTGCGATTTTCAGTCCGAAGACATGGTCACACAGTAGCATACCGTTCCACCGATGATCGCACTGATAGCTCCGGCCTTATTTGCTTTTTTCCAGAACATGCCAAGCAGGAAGATCCAGAAAAAGGCACTTTCCAGTCCACCGAAAGCAAACATGTTAATTTTCCAGATTACACTTGGCGGATTGATGGAAATTCCAAAAATAATCAGTCCGATTACCAGCGTACAGATCTGGCTCAGCAGGGTTGTTGTTTTTTCAGAAACTGCATGTCCTTTTTTCTCCTTCTCATGCATATACACATCTTTTACGATGGAAGATGTGGTACTGAGCAGCAGAGAAGAAATCGTGGAAATCGATGCTGCGATCGGTCCGATGATACAGATACCGGCGATCAGTGGTTTTAAGGAACCTGCGATGGCCAGCGGAATGATGTTGTCCACACTGTTGCCATAATCTGCCAGATTTCCTGTCAGAACACCTGCGGATAACACACCAATAAAGTTCATACCGATATTCATGGCACCAACTACAACGGTTCCCAGAATAATGGCATGATGCAGGGATTTTGTATCTTTGTAGCTTAAGCAGCGCACTGCAGACTGCGGAAGTCCCAGAGTAAAGATACCCACCAGCATCCACTGGGAGATATACAGACTCACCGGCATATTGCCACCGGATAATGGCTCCAGCATCTCCGGCTTGGTCGATGCGATGTTATTCATAATTGTCTCGTAACCGCCACCCTGACGGATGATACCAATCATTAAAATTACCATGCCCACAAGCATGACCATGGCACAGATGGCATCTGTGATTGCCACACCACGGAATCCTCCGACGGTTGTGTAGATAACTACTACCAGACCGAATACAATCAGACCGGTCAGATAAGAATATCCGGTTACTGCTTCGAATAATTTTGCGCCACCGACAAACTGTGCCACCATGGTTGCCGCAAAGAAAATGACGATAATAATCGCCGAAATATTTGCCAGTACATCAGACTGATAACGGTGACGGATCACGTCAATAATGGTGACTGCATCAATTTTACGTGATACCATCGCCATCTTTTTACCTAAAACACCAAGTACCAGCAGCAATGCGGTTACCTGAACCACAGACATGTAGATCCATCCGAATCCAATACTCCAGGCCTGTCCCGGTCCGCCGACAAAGGAACTTACCGAACTGTAAGTTGCCACCGTTGTCATAGCCAGTACAAAACCGCCCAGACTTCTGGAACCGATAAAATAATCTTTTACAAATCCTTCCGATGCTCTCTTTGCAGAGGCCCGGCGCACATAAATACTTACGATCAGCATACCGATCATAAAGATAAACACCGGCATCAAAGCCAGAATATTCTTATTCATCCTCGTTTTCCTCCTCCAGATCAAAATCTTTGAATACATGTTTCATCAGAAATGTAACGACAAAAATGGAAAAAATCCATGTGCCGATACATCCCGTAATGGCCCACAATGGGGTGTGGAAAACGGTGATATGTAACTTACTTACCCCAAACCCTGCAATTATCCAGAATACGATAATTGCAATGACTGCCCAAAGGACAGACTTTGCCTCTTTTGCGATCTGCCGCAATTTTTCCTTTCGTTTCATGACGTCCTCCCTTAATTCTGGCTCGTGTCAACGACTCCATTTTTCTTTTTTTATATAAATTGCTGTGATTCTTTCTTCTCTGATTTTCTTATGTACACTCAAACAATTACGAATTCACTTATTCCTGATAACTTTCTTTTTTAAAGAATAATTTCAGAAATATCGTTTGCATACATTTTTCAGTAGATGTAAGAATTCACTTCATTTCAAAATTGTTATACGCTACAGCAATGTTTCTCTGAGTGTCTTCTGGTCATCATAAACTGCTACTGCACCGGCACTCAGTAATTCCTCTGTGGTTCCAAATCCATAGCTTACTCCAATACAGTCAATGCCGGCTTCTTTTGCACCATCCGCATCATAATGGGTATCCCCAAAAAGTACGGTTTTCTCTTTTGAAAAATCAGCATACTGCTGTTCCATGCGACGAAATGCCTCTCGCAATACCTGAATTTTTGTATCGATTTTCCCATCGTGGCTTGCTCCCACCACTTCATCCAATTCTGAGATCAGATTAAATTTTTCCAGGATCTGGCGGCACTGTGCCTCCGGCTTGGAAGAAGTGATTACCTGAATATAACCGGCTTCTTGAAAAGCCTGAATCGTCTCGCGTACCCCTTCAAACAATTCACATTCATATACACCAGTCGGAATATAACGCTCCCGGTAACGTGCAATTGCTTCCTCTATCTGATTCTCTTCAAATCCCAGATATTTTCTAAAAGACAGGCGAAATGGCGGTCCGATAAATTTACGGATTTCCTGTTCACCTTCCAGATGAATTCCATAGGGTTCCAGGGCATATTCCAGACAATTTTTCACGCCTTCGTAGGTGTTTGCCATTGTTCCGTCCATGTCCCAGAAAATAAATTTATATTTCTTCATTTACTACTCCGATTACTCTTTTTCTTTATATCAGTACTTATCTGTGTTCTGCCTTTTCCAGCAGTTCCTGACGCAGTTGTGCCACCGTTCTGTGCAATACCGGGTGTACTTTTCCCGGACAAAGCATATTCAATGGTTCCAGTACAAACAGGCGATTCTGCATATCCACATGTGGAATGATCAGATCCGCTTCTGCGATTATTTCATCGTCATAAAAAATAATATCCAGATCGACAGTACGTGGACCCCAGTGAATCAGACGTTCCCGACCAAGTTCTGCTTCGATTTTGTTCAGTACATGCAATAATTCCTGCGGTGTAAATAAGGTCTCCAATTCTACCGCTCCGTTTAAAAATGGCGGCTGATCCGTGTAGCCGTACGGTGCTGTCTCTATCAGATTGGATACTTTTACTTTACGGATTTCTCTGCATTCATGCAACAAGTTCACTGCTGCCTGCAAAAACTGCTGCCGTTCCCCGAGATTGGAACCGACAGACAGATACACCTTATGCCAGCCACGACTGATTTCTACGGATACATTTTCCAGTGGCAGACCAATCGGTGCCCATGGTTTCTGAATCTCTAGGTCAAGCTTCTGTAATAAAGGGAATTCCAGCAGCAATGCCTGTGCCATCTGCTCTGCCACAGCCTCAATCAGCTTAAAAGTATGTGTCTGCATATACTTTGTCATAAAATGGCAGATTTTTCCGTAATCTGTGGAATATTCCAGCTCATCCGAATATCCCGCTGCTCTCGTATCGGTATATAACG
>CABRZK010000214.1 GCA_902475415.1 uncultured Eubacterium sp. | reverse complement strand
CCGGAGGCGAAGCTATGCTCGCTCCGATGACGGAAATCGACCTACCGCCTTGCATTGGATTTCTGATACCAGCTTTTTCGCATTTACACTTTGGCTCCGATTTTGCCTTTCATACGTTAAGTGTAGTTATCAACACAAATAAGAATTTTAATGCTTGTTTTTTAGCAATGGCGGTGCAAAAGGAAAGATATCCTGATAGGACTCGATTTCTGCGTCATTTTGTGGACCGGATGGAATCAGTCCGGTCTGGTCATTAGCAGAAGCAGATTTTCCCAGATAATCGTAGTCAAACTCATCGGTTTTGTCTGCCTGTACAAAAGTATCTGTTTTGATTTCGTCTTTGCTGGGACCGTCATCATAATTTCTGTGACAGTCAGATGCATGATTTGTTTCAGGTGTGTTTTTACTCATAGGATACCTCCAATTATTAGTGAAATACTCCCGGAAGTCTTCATTGAAAGATTTCTGGGAGTATTTGCTTTCCGGTATAGTATGAATAGAATGATAAAAATTATACGTGTGTTTAGTCAAAAATAACATGATCCAGAATAAATGCCATCGTTTTGTCCATTGTCAGCTGGTCAGCGATATTCTCCAGGTCTTCCTCTTCCAGTGATTCAATGAATTCTTCTGGATCTTCTTCCTCTTCCAGTGCGATTGCCTGGAGTTCTTCTGCAAGCTCTTCCGGCGTAATGCTGATATTTTCTGCAGCTGCTACAGCATGCAGAACACTCTGCGCCTGAATCGCTTCGATGGCTTCCTGCTCTTTATCGGCATAGATTTCTTCTTCTGTATGACCGGAACGTTTGCAGTACAGTTCCAGTGGAATCTGATTCATTTCCAGTTCATCCAGAAACTCATCATAAAAAATCTGAGTCATTTCTTCTTTCAGATCATCATCAATCGGAACATCTGAATCCGCAATGATCTTTGCCATAACTTCCCGGGAAAATTTTTCCTGCATGGATGTTTCACGGCGTTCTTTCAGATTTTCCAGAATCGCATCTTTCCATGCATCCAGCGTCTCATATTCTGAAAAATCCTTTGCAAAATCATCATCCAGTGGCTGATAATCCATCAGACGCAGTTTTTTCAATGTAGTGTGAAAAACGACAGAACGGTTCTGCATTGCGGCAATTCGATAATCGGCAGGGAATGTGACATCAATATCGAAAGAATCCCCCGGATTTTTTCCGGCAAGCGCTTCGTCAAATTCCGGAAGAAATGCCTTTGCACCAATGGTCAGGGCGAAATTATTGCCATTTCCATGCGGAATCGTCTGGCCGTTGTAAGTGCCTTCAAAATCAAGAATTGCCTGATCGCCATTCTGGGCGCAGCGGTTATCGATATTGGTTGCAACAGCATATTCTTTCTGTTTTTTCTTTAAAACGTTCATAACCTCATGTTCGGTTACTTCCATGTTTGGGCGTGTCATATGGATGCCCTTGTATGTTCCTAATCTCATAAGAGTATTTTCCTTTCTTTTATCAAGTTCATGTTTAGAATAAAACTGGATTTTAAATTTTATTCCATAGATATGATAAGCAAAATCAGCATTCGACGGTTGCCAATCATACCAGTACGTTGAGGCTTTTACGCTGATTGTATTATGAGCAAAATCAGCATATGATCAGCAGTCGACGGTCGTCAATCGTACCAGTATGTTGGCTCTCTTACGCTCATTCTACCTCTGAATATCATATCACAGAACAAACAGAAGAGAATAGAAATATTATGCAAATTTACGGAGAAATTTATTTTTTTGTATTGACAAAATCATATACTGGTATTATTGTATTAATAGAGTAATACAACAGTACAATAATACAGAGGGAAAAATAACACTGTCGTGGAGATGCGAGTATTGATTTTGTTATACCATTGACGAAGGGGATACACAGAGCAGGACAGAAAACAGTTTTAATTATCATACGATGAAAGGAAGGGAAGAGGATATGGCATGGAAATTTTCAAATGACCGATCCATTTATCTGCAACTGGTGGAAATTATCCAGAATCGAATTGCAACCGGATATTATGAACCGGGCAGCAAACTTGCTTCGGTACGTGAGCTTGCCGGAGAGGCAGAGGTCAATCCGAATACAATGCAGAAAGCACTGGCAGAGCTGGAGCGAATGGGACTGGTACATTCTCAGAGAACAAGTGGACGTTTTGTGACAGATGATGAAGGGAGAATACAGGAGATGAAACGTGAGACAGCGCGGGAAACGATACAGACATTTTTACAGCAGATGAAAAATATGGGATTTGAAAAAGAAGAGATTATTGATCTGATCCGTGAGGAAAAGGAGGGGGAATAAGTTATGAGCAACAGACTGGAGTGCAGAAATCTGACAAAAGATTATGGAAATGTAATGGCATTAAGTGATGTCAATCTGACGCTGGAAAGTGGAAGAATCGTAGGTTTGCTTGGACCAAACGGCAGTGGAAAGACCACTCTGATCAAACTGGCAAACGGACTGATTCAGCCGACATCAGGAGAAATCTTATTAAACGGTTATAAACCGGGACCGGAGACAAAAGCGTTTGTTTCCTATTTGCCGGATGCCAATTATCTGCCGGACTGGATGAACGTGGACCAGGTGCTTGGGATGTTCGCAGACTTTTATGCAGACTTCGACCGGAAAAAAGCAGAAGAAATGGTAAATCAGTTAAACCTGCGTGGAAAAGACCGTTTAAAGACATTATCGAAAGGAAACAAGGAAAAAGTACAGTTGATTCTGACCATGAGTCGTAATGCTGAGATTTATTTTCTGGATGAACCGATCGGAGGCGTGGACCCGGCAGCAAGAGATTATATCTTAAATACGATTATCCGAAACTATTCAAAAGATGCGTTAGTCGTGATGTCGACGCACCTGATTGCAGATATCGAGCGTGTGTTGGATGAAGCAGTATTTATTAACCGTGGAAATGTTGTATTTCATCGCAGTGTCGATGAAATTCGTGAGACAGAACATAAATCAGTCGATGAGTTGTTCAGGGAGGTATTCAGATGTTAGGAAAATTATTGAAATATGAGTTAAAATCCACCAGCAGAATATTGGGCGTGTTATACATTGCAGTTATGATTGTAGCAGCAGTTGTCGGATTCGCAGCAGGAGGAATCATCTGGCAGGCAACACAGGGAAATGAAATTGCATTTGTGGTCGGCAGTCTGATTTATGTGTTATTAATCATGGTTTTGATGATTGTGACAGTCATTCTGGTAATTGAGCGTTTTTACAAAAATCTGCTCAGGGAAGAAGGCTATCTGATGCACACCCTTCCAGTTCCTACTTGGATGCTGGTTGCATCAAAAGTAATCAGTGCCCTGATCTGGATTGTGTTAAGTATCGTGGCAGTCGTTCTTTCCTTATTAATACTTGGTTTCACAAGCATGATCAGCAGCGGAATTCTCATGTCATCTGTGATTGACTGGTCAAACTTGCCGTGGGGAGAAATGCTTTTCCTGTTCCAGCAGAACGCAGGAGAAGTGATTCTGACCATTCTTGCAGCAATTTTACAGATTGTCCGTCTGGTACTTCTTGTTTACACAGCAATGGCAATCGGTGCAGCAGCAAAACAGCACAAGGTACTTTACAGTGTAATCTCTTTTGTTATTATACTGATCATTATCGGAATCATTGGAATGTTTACATTTCAGGGACTCTTCAACCAGGCATACACCATGGATGATTCCAGTATCAACTATGCGTTGAATTTAAGCGACCAGTTATTCCCGGTCTATACCAAGACATTACTGCTTCAGATACTGAGTGATGGCATTTACAGCGTAGTATTTTTCCTGGTGACAACCTGGTTTTTGAAGAATAAATTAAATTTGGAGTAAAAACAACATATCATATTTATCCTATGCTATAATATAAGACACCAGGTCAGCTTGGGAGACTTTCATCTGTTGATTATATGACAGTCTCCCAGTCAGTAATTTTTGGGATACATAAAAACAGGAACGATACTCATATACTTTGAGATATAATTTTTGAGTATAGAAAAGTGGAGGGAACAGAATATGATCTTAGTAAACACAGATTACATTTCCGGTAAAGAACTTGAAATGCTTGGAATGGTAAAAGGAAGTACTATTCAGTGCAAAAATATCGGAAGAGATATCGGAGCAAGTTTTAAAAATCTGGTGGGTGGAGAAATGAAAGCCTATACGGAGATGATGAATGAAGCCAGAGATCTTGCAATCCAGCGCATGGTAGAAGAAGGAGAAAAACTTGGCGCAGATGCAATTGTAAACGTGAGATTTGCGACCTCTGCAATTATTCAGGGAGCAGCAGAAGTCATTGCATACGGAACAGCTGTAAAAATATCCGCTTAGATAAAATCACAAACGAGAAAAAGAGATGAACTTACCAAGGGGCATCTCTTTTTTTATGTATATCTGCGCGTGCGACACAGTGTTAGTAAAATTCTAGGCACGCGTAGCGTAACGTTGCCACGGTGTAAATACGAAAAAGTTGGACTTAAAAATCCGATGCAAGACGGTAGGTCGATTTTC
>CABRZK010000213.1 GCA_902475415.1 uncultured Eubacterium sp. | reverse complement strand
AGATTCGAAGCGGTGACAGCACATGTAATTCCTGCAACGCTTTCATTCCCGGTCTGTCATCCGCATCATCCGAGGCATTGGTTCCGTCTGCCAGACAGGTAAAACCAAGTTCCAGTGCTTTTTTCTGAATTTCCGTAAAAATCACATTTTTACAATAATAGCAGCGATTTGCCGGATTCTGCACCACCGCTTCCTGCGACAATACGTCACGTTCCAGAATCGTCAGAGGAATCTTATATTCCTCACAGAAGCGAATGGCATCCTGCTTTTCAAATTCCGGCTGAAATGCTGTGGATACATAGATTGCAATCATTTCTTTTGCATATTTTTTGGCCATATATGCCAGGTAAGCAGAATCTGTTCCACCGGAAAATGCAATGGCAATCTTCGGATGTTCTGCAAAAAATTCTTTTAATGTCATATTAAAACTCTTTCCTTCCGCTTTTGTCCGGAATCCCCATATCGGTACGGTATTTATTCACAGTACGACGGGACAGTTTGATTCCTTTTACAGCCAGTTGATCACTTATTGCCTGATCACTGTATGGTTTCTTCTTATTTTCCCCATCCACGATTTCCTGAATCAGCGCTTTCATCTGCTCCGGCGTCTTGTCTTCCGCGCCATCTGCATTACTGCTTTTTACCGCTACGGAAGTCAGAAAATAATTCAGCGGGAAAATTCCCCAGGAACATTGCAGGTATTTTCCCCGCATCGCCCGGCTGATGGTGGATTCATGCAGTTCCAGCTCTTCTGCCAGATCTGCCAGACGCATCGGGCGCTTATTTCCCGGTCCGTTCAGGAAAAATTCATGCTGTTTTTCCACCAGCAAATGCATAACCCGGGACAGAGTCGAAGAACGCTGTGAAATACAGTTGGTCACCCACTGCGCCTGCTGCACTTTTTCCTGCAGGTACTTTTTCGCTTCTGCGTCAGTGGTACTCTGCATCATTTCCTGGTAATAACTGCTGATGGAAAATCCCGGATACTGATATTCATTAATCAGAATCTCGAAATTATTCTCCAGTTTTACTACTACTGCATCCGGGCTGATATAACGAAGCTGTTCCCTGTCACTGAAGGAACTGCCCGGCTTCGGATTCAGACTGCGGATCTCTTCACAGGCATCCTGCACTTCTTCCAGAGAAACCTGCAGTTTTTTTGCAATATTCGGCAAATGATTTTTGGCTACTTCTTCCATATATTGTTCGATAATTGCAACTGTCACATCCGAGTAATTCTTTTTTCTCTGAATCTGCAACAGCAAACACTCCTGCAGATTTCTGGCTCCCACACCGGCAGGATCCAGCTGCTGAATATCCCGTAACAACTTTTCTGCCACTTCTTCCGGCACCTGAAAATGTTCTGCCACCTGCGTCAGTTCACCGGAAAAATATCCTCTGGAATCCAGGGAGCAGATCAGATATTCTACAATTGCCTGTTCTAATTCTGTATAATCCGCCAACAAAATCTGTGCATGCAGATATTCCTCCAGATTTTCCTCGGACTGTCTGCTGTCATGCCAGTTGGACTCCATATTTTCTGCATCACGTTCCTGCTGATAATAAACACGGTTCTGTAAGTCCGTCGACTCCAGCCAGTCCAGTTTACGCTGAAGGTCTTCCTGCTGTGTATCCGCCTTTGACTGACTGGAATCCGCCAGTTCGATTACCGGATTTTCCAATGCCAGTTTCTCAATATAACCTTCCAGTTCCTGTGCACTCATCTGCAGAATCTCCATGGACTGAACCATATGTTGTGACAAAACCTGCTTCTGACTGAGTTCCATCTTAAGTTCCATTATAAATCCCCTTTTCTCTTATGATGTAGTCTCTGAATCTTTTACTTATTTTACCGAAAATCTCTAAACGTACATTTCTGTTTATTTAAAACAGTTTTACTGCTCCTTTTCGTTCATTGACAACCTAACCTTATGAAGGAATTATACCACAAACTCTTTCTCTTCCCAATTATTTTTTACTGAAAAAGCAAAGAGGCAGTGTCCATATTCACTTGTGTATTTTTCTTTCTTGCCATGTCAGTTTCTCTCTAGTAAAATATCATTAAAAACCAGAAATGCTCCGGCATTTTTCTCATTGAAAGGCGAAAAATTTGAATATAACAGAAACTTTAAAACATTATTTTGGCTACGACAGCCTAAGGCCCGGACAGCAGGAACTGATAGAAGGAATTCTGCAGGGAAATGACGTTCTCGGCATCATGCCAACAGGCGCCGGGAAATCACTGTGTTATCAGGTTCCGGCCCTGATACTGGATGGAATCACCCTTGTAATCTCTCCCCTGATCTCATTAATGTCCGATCAGGTCAAAGCACTGAACCAGGCCGGTGTACATGCCGCTTATATCAACAGTTCTCTGACAGAGAATCAGATTCGCACGGCATTATCTTATGCCATGCAGGGCAGATATAAAATCATTTATGTAGCGCCGGAACGTCTGAACACACCTCGTTTTCTGGAATTTGCACAACATGCGAAAATCTCCATGGTAACTGTGGATGAAGCACACTGCATCTCCCAGTGGGGACAGGATTTCCGTCCAAGTTATATGGAAATCTCCACATTTTTAAATCAACTTCCTGCGCGTCCTATTGTCAGTACCTTTACCGCAACAGCCACCCAACGCGTCAAGCAGGATATTATAAACAGTCTGTATTTGCAGAATCCTGTTATTATGGTCACTGGTTTTGACCGACCGAATCTCTTTTTCCGCGTTGTCACACGCAAAGGCGGAAAAGAAACCGACAACAGCATTTTAAACTATGTAAAGAGCCACCCGGACGAAAGTGGGATTATTTACTGTGCCACCAAGAAAAATGTGGATCATCTGTATGAACTTTTGCTCCAATACGGCATTTCTACTGCCCGCTATCACGCAGGGTTATCATTAGAAGAACGCAGAAAAAGCCAGGATGATTTTACCTATGACCGCATCCAGGTCATGGTTGCCACCAATGCCTTCGGTATGGGAATCGACAAATCCAACGTGCGTTATGTGCTCCACTATAATATGCCACAGAGTCTGGAATATTATTATCAGGAAGCCGGTCGTGCAGGGCGTGACGGAGAAGAATCTGAATGTGTCCTCTTTTATTCCAAGCAGGATATCATGATAAACAAACACATTCTTCAGCATAAAATCTTCTCCGGACAGACTGTGGATGATGCTCTGGTCCGCAGAAATGATCAGGAAAAGTTAAATAAAATGATCAACTACTGTGAAACAGATCAGTGTCTGCGACAGTTTATTCTGTCCTATTTCGGTGACACCAGCCCCTGTACCTGTGACAAATGTAGTAACTGTGTCGTGGTCGAAGATGAACCGGAAGAACTCTATCTCACATCCGGAAAGACAAAGAAAAAAACACTGCAGCTTGCGGATCTGACTCCAACCGGTCAGGAACTTTTTGAACAATTACGGAAATGCCGGGCGGATCTTGCCAGCGAAAGAAGCGTACCACCTTATATCATCTGTTCCGACAAAACTTTGAAAGACATGTGTACCAAATGTCCGACAGACGATGTTACAATGGCAGCCGTATATGGAATGGGTGTACAGAAAATTGCAAGTTACGGAGCAGATTTTACCTCGATTATTTCAGATTTTCTGAAAAATCATGACACAGAAGCAATTTCATCCGGGGACAGCCTTACAATGGAAACCGACAGCGAAACCGCTCCTGCTCCAAAGAAAAAGAAACTGCCATTTTATATTGCACCGGAAAAACTGGATCTTATAGAACTGACCGATTCCTGCATGCTTTCAGAACTGACCGCAAAAATCAATGCTCTCTGCGACGATCCTGCGCGCAAAAAACTGACCGCCGCTTTCGTCAACCAGCTACTCATCGAAAAAGGATACCTGGAAGAAATCACAGAGGATGCCGAGTCCTTCAAACGCGCCACGGTCAAAGGGCGGGAAGCCGGTATTCTGGAAGAAGAACGCCATGCCAAAAACGGCAGACGCTATTATGCCCTGACACATACGAGAAAAAGCCAGAAAATGATACTGGAAGAATTAAAAAATTATTTTTTTTAGCCAAAGACGAAAACGGAGAATCTTTCCTCAAACACTAGACGTTCACTACCTTCACTTCGCAAGGTTTCATCTCATCCTTAGGGCTGAGATAAACGCTCCGCGAGGATGCGCAGCGATTCCATAAGGAAAAATGACAGTTTACACTGTCTGGAATCGCGCGCCAAGTCTCACATGTTCGACTTGAATGCAGCTCGCTCCCGGCTCCTATAGAAGCTGGTCGCCTCCCACTCGCGCAAAACCTTGTGAAGATCAGTCGTTCACTTAATCGCTTTTTGAGGAAAGATTCTCCGTTTCCGTCATTTCTGTTACGAATAAATACATTTTTAGATTTTGAATATTTTGCGCATGCATCACAGTGATACAATAACTGACATGCATGCGTACCTGCCACATCCAAAGCGTAAATGGAAAAAGCAGGAAGAAAAAGTCCGATGCAAGGCGGTAGGTCGATTTTCGTTATCGAAGCGAGCATAGCTTCGCCTCCGGGAGTGTGTCTGAGCCTTCTGCCGATTTTGCAGAAGGGG
>CABRZK010000212.1 GCA_902475415.1 uncultured Eubacterium sp. | reverse complement strand
GCGGTCAAGCTTTTTGAGGCTTGGCCGCTTTTATCTGGCAATATGCAGTTGAAACTCAGGGTTTTTCCTCTATATATAGGAAAGCACACAGCATTTTAGTAACTGCCTCTCTTTGAACAGGAGAGAGCTTAGCCCAGAGATCAAGAAGCTTCTTTTGCTCCTTCGTCAGATAAACTGAGTCCTCCTCCTGAAAGAACTGAGAGAGGGTAATGCCGAAGCCTGCACAGATTTTCTCGATAGAAGCAACATTCGGCTGAAGATTTCTTCTTCTCCATGTTGAGATGGTGGATTGGGTCAGCCCAGAGTTTTCTGCAAGGGCATACTCAGACCAGTTGCGGGCAGCACGTTCTTTCTCTATGCGGCCCAGAATATCAAATGTGGGCTTCTCTCGTTCCATGGTTCGGCCTCCTTGTACAAATCGTAGTGATTACTTACGATTTTATTGTTCCAAGGCTTGACCGTTAATTGCATTAGTCGTATACTTTCAATAGTATATATCGTAGCAATCAAACCCTTTTTAGAAATCTCGCACAGATTTTAGAGCCAAAAACTTTTTGATAGACAGAAAAGAAGATAGACAATGCCTGTCCACCACGGTTGTTATAATGAGGCTGAACCAAAGAGGAGGACAAGCCAATGACAGCAGACACCTTAAAAACGACCCGTGTGTTGGAACTTTATCAGGATTTCCTTTCCGGTAAGCTCATCAATAAGCAACAAGCCGCAGAGCAGTACCATGTGAACGTCCGCTCTATTCAGAGAGACATTGACAGTATCCGGGATTTTCTTTCCGAACAGTGTGCCAAGGAAGGCATTGTACGGAAGATCGAATACGACAAAAAGGAAAACGGCTACCGTCTGGTCACACAGGAGATTGAGCAGCTTTCCAAAGGTGAGGTTCTGGCCCTGTGCAAGATTCTGCTGGAAAGCCGAGCTTTTACCAAAGAGCAGGTCGAGAAGCAGTTGCAAATCATCCTGAACCTTTGTGTGTCGCAGAAAGAAAAAGCCGACATTGAGTGGTTTATCAGCAATGAGCTGTTCAACTATCACGACCCGGCTCATGCAGCCGTTGACCCGGACAATTTGTGGATGGTGGCACAGGCCGTCCGAAATCAGTTGGTGCTGGAAATCGAATATCAAAAGTTGAAAGACCGTCAAATCGTAAAACGGATGGTTGAGCCGGTTGGGTTGATGTTCTCAGAGTATTATTTCTATCTCATGGGTGTTATCACAGATCACTCCACCAGAGAGGCTTTCCATAAAAAGAACGATCCTTATCCAACCATTTATCGGCTTGATAGGATACATTCCATCAAGGAAACAGGAGAAAAGTTCTCTGTACCCTATAAAGACCGCTTCAAAGAGGGCGAGTATAAGAACCGCACTCAGTTCATGTTCGGCGGAGAGCCGCAGAAGATCAGCTTCAACTACTATGGCCCATCGGTGGAAGCTGTGCTGGACAAGTTCCCGATGGCAAAAGTCGTAGATGAAAAAGAGGGTGTTTGCTCTATTGAAGCCGAAGTCTTTGGCACAGGCGTAAAAATGTGGCTGCTCAGTCAGGGCAGTAAGGTCAAGGTGACTGCGCCGGAAACGCTGGAGCAAGAGATAAAGCAGGAAATTGGACGAATGGATGCACAGTATGAACAGATGGGAGGTAAAACAAATGGATGAACAGTTCGTACATGAAGACCAAATGCGAAATGCCCGGACACAGGGCGTAGGCTCTATGGTGTCAGAGCAGAACCGCCAGAACGCTTTAGAGCTGATGCGGAAGATGCATAAAATCGACACTCAGAATGCGGCGACTAAAGCAAAAATCGATGCCAATTTGAAAAAAGCTCTGGAATGTGTTGATAATGTCCGTGACTTTGTAAATGACTCCAACCATGTCTTAGGAAATCCCACAACAAAACACGGTGAGTATGCAGAGCAAGTTGACATCAATTTCCATAATGCAGATCAAATCATGCACAACCGTAGAGCAGACGCGACTAAAGACGGTGTTGGACGCACTGCTCCAGAAGATTATCGGGTCAATGGTGTTGCAGTACAGTCCAAATACATCAATGGTACGAACAATTCTCTAAGCCACGTGCTTGAGCATCTTGAAAAATATAAGGACATCAACTTTGGTCAGGATGGCAGCTATTATGTTATCCCGAAAGATCAGTATGAACAGATTAAAAAGGTGCTGTCTGGGGATACCGATGGCCTGAGCGCAAAATCCATCCGAGCCATTAAAGAAAAGATACGCGAAATCGAAGAACAGACAGGGCGTTCGTTCTTTGATGTTGTTCGGTCTGGCAATGTAGATTATGCAGCAGTCCAGCGTGGCAAAATCATGGAAACGCTGGATAAGAAATCCGACCAGTTAAACCAGACAGCCGACAACCAGAAACAGCGTGCGGATGAACGCAGCGATAAGAAACGAGAACAAGCACAGCAGGAAGCAGCACCGTCCTTGCAAAAGGCTGGAAAAGCTGCTGCGGAGGCCGCTTTTATTTCGGGTGGATTCCAGTTGGCGGTTGGTATTTACAGCAAGTGCAAAGAGGGCAAGAAAATCAACGAATTTACGGTGGATGACTGGAAAGACATTGGCATAGATACGGCAAAAGCAGCCGCAGAGGGCGGTATCAGTGGCTTTGCGATTTACAGCATCACTAACTTTACAAGCATTTCGGCTGGCCCTGCGGCCGCAGGCGTTTCGCTGGCATTCTCGGTATCTGAGCTGGCATATCGTAAGAGCACCGGGGCAATTTCCGATGAAGAGTTCAAGGAAAGCTGCCAGATGGCTGCACTGAACGCTGCTGTAAGTGCCGTTGGTGCTGCAATCGGACAAGAACTGATCCCGATTCCGTTGCTGGGTGCTTGGATAGGTTCCTTTATTGCAACCCAAGGCTTGGAGCGGCTCTGTGACGAAGGCTTCCATAACGCACTTACAATGTCCGCCTACGAAGTGCGAAAAATGACACAACGGCTGGAATACGGAACTGCACGCATTGCGTACAGTTCTGCTTATACAAATCAGGCAATTTCTCAAGCGCAGACCCTCCATGAAGAGACCCAAACGCTTCTGGATGATTTCAACAGAAAGAAAAGGTGATTTTTATGACAAAGGAACAATGCAGCTTACAACCGAATTATTACGGCAGTTCTTGTGATTTTCAGGATTTGCAGTCTGCCGTGCAGCAGTTGACGACCAAATCCGATGCACAGTTTGAGGAACTGAAAAACGAGAAGTGGTTCCATCGTATTTTCAATATGGTGGTCTGTCCCAGAAAAAACAATATCCGCATGGCAGAGCAGATCACTTCTTTGGCACAGGCACAGGGAATCCTGATTGAAATTCTGGTTCGTCTGGCCGATCAGGATGCCAATATCGCCGGGATGGTCATGCAGTCCCAAAGCGACATCCGGGCACTGGCTCAGAACAGTGCTTATCTTCAGGAGCGGCTTTATCTGCTGGAAGACAAGAGCTATGGCATCAAGGAAAATGAAAATCTGAAAGATTTGAACAGCCAGCAGCGGAATATTCTGTCCGGCTGTTTGAACGAAGCATCCAAGCTGTATGCAATGCCCTCCAACGAGCAGCGTTTGTATGCCAACGAACTGCTGAACTACCTGAATGCTGATGCACAGGTGGCGAATCTGGAAGATGCTCTGGATGATCTGGAAGATAACGCAAAGCGGAAAATCCTGAGCTGCGTTATCACCTATATGTATCTGTACGACCATACTGCGGAGTCGATGGAACAGGATGAGCAGGAAGATTTCATCGACCTGTTTGACCTTGGCCGCAAGACCATCAAATCCTTGAAGCAGCAGACCGTGGACACCTATCGTCTGCGTGGTGTGGACGGCTGCATTGACCGCTATATCACTGCACCCATTGAAATCACCGAAGAGACTCCGTTTGAAGTGGAGCTGCCGGAACAGAAAACCGCAGAGGGAGCCTCTGAAGCTCAGACCGAAGAAAATGGTGAAGAAGCCATCGACACGAACGTACCTCGCGAAAAACTGGTGCTGTCCGGCTCTATTCAGAATGATAGTGAAACGGTCTACAAGAATAAAGAAATTCACTTTTCGTCTGCCATTATGAACTGCAAAGGTACGGTCAAGTTCATTAACTGCACAATTCATTATAACGAGGACAGTGGCAGTCATATCTTCTTGGGCGATGGCGCGGCACTTTTAATTGCATCATCTACTGTTGTTTGCCATGGAGTTTGCCAGACTGCAAGCGATTCCAACGGTTTCTTTATAAAACAGGCCGATGAAAATAAAGATGCTGCTTCCTGTGTAGTCAAAGATAGTACCTTTATTGATTGTGTCGCTTTTATTAATGGTAAATTTGTTTCAGGTGAGTTCAAAAACAATCGTACTTATGGTGCTTGCGCTAGCTTTTTAAGCCTAGTCATAAGAAATGATTTAACTTTTAGCAACAATCGATTTGTTTTTCCTGATAAACCAACGTATGAATTTATATGTAAAGATTGGGCAGGATATAACGCTTTTATTAGGCTTGATGGCAATAATATACTGGTAGAGAACAACGTTTTCGAATGTGAAAACAATTTGGCGGGTTCTTCTTATATGGTTAAAACTGGAACCTATGCAAT
>CABRZK010000211.1 GCA_902475415.1 uncultured Eubacterium sp. | reverse complement strand
TACAAGAATGAAGCTCTTTGGCATTACCTGACGCAGTACTTTACCAACTTCCGGATAAGTAGCTCCAACGACGGATCCAATGTAGCTGTACTCATCACCCATGACATCTTCGCCCCATGCAGCTACTTTTTCTGCTACATGCTCATATAATGGTTTTCCATCGATCAGACGATCCTGGAATTCTCCGCTGGACGGATTAGATGTTTTTACAAGGATAAAGAGACCCTTTTTCTCCTCTTTGCATACATCCGCAAATGGTTTGATTCCGTCTGTTCCAAGGTATGGATTAACGGTTGCAAAATCTTCGTTAAATGTACTGTATGTTTTGCTTCCAACCTGTACTTTTCCAAGGTGTCCGGTTGCATAAGCTGCGGAAGTAGATCCGATATCACCACGTTTTACATCACCGATGACAATCAGATCTTTCTCATGACAATAATCAACGGTTTTCTGGAATGCTTTCAGACCTTCTACACCAAACTGCTCATACATGGCAATCTGTGGTTTTACAGCCGGGATCAGATCATAAGTGCTGTCGATGATCTGCTTGTTGTACTGCCAGATTGCATCTGCGGCACCTTCCAGTGTCTCGCCATATTCAGCAAAAGATTTTTTCTGAATATGTTCCGGTACATAGGAAAGCATCGGGTCTAATCCGACTACGATTGGTGCACCTGTTTTTTTGATTTTTTCTACTAACTTGTTGATCATTGTACGTTCTCCTCTTATCTAAGTTTTTATATTCTGCTATTTCTCCTGATATGCGATCTCACCGTCTACGATGGTGACCATGACTTTTCCGGTCACTTTTTTGCCACCGAACGGCGTATTTTTTCCTTTGGATAAAAAATCTGCCGGGTCGATCACCCATTCACATTCCGGATCAAAAATGGTCAGATCTGCATGACTGCCAACTGCCACGGTACCTTTGTCCAAACCAAGAACTTTTGCCGGATTGTAACTCATTTTCTCTGCCATCTGCATCGGTGTCAGGATTCCCGGTTTTACCAGTTCTGTATAGGTCAGCGCTGCTGCTGTCTCCAGACCTACGATACCAAACGGTGCTTTTGCAATGCCCTGCTCTTTTTCTCTGGCTGCATGTGGGGCATGATCTGTCGCAATAACATCCATAATGTCATCTGCCAGACCTTTCTTTAACGCCTCTACGTCCTCTCTGGTACGAAGTGGCGGATTCATTTTATAATTGGCATCATCTTCTGTGATATCATCGGATGTCATACAGAAATGATGTGGACAAACTTCAGCCGTTACCGGAAGACCTTCCTCTTTTACCAGTTCCACCATGCGTACACTGTCTTTGGTAGAACAGTGACACAGATGCAGACGCACACCGGTCTCTTTTGCCAGCAGAATATCTCTGGCTACGATGACATCTTCTACCGAGTTGGTGATTCCTGCAAAACCAAGTTCTTTTGACTTTGCATCTGCATTCAATACACCACCATGTACCATATTAATATCTTCACAGTGTGCCAGGACCGCCAGACCTTCTTCTGCCGCGATCTTCATACCTTCTCTGTAAAGCTGTGCATTCATGACAGATTTACCGTCCTCACTGATGGCCGGGCTTCCTGCTGCTGCCATTCCGCGGATATCTGCAAGTTCTTCGCCTTTCTGTCCTTTGGTTACGGCACCCGCCTGCAATACATGCACTTTTGTGACTGCTTCTGCTTTATGTTTTACATAATTGATTACATCCGGTTTGTCTGCTACCGGTTTGGTATTCGGCATTGCCACGATTGTAGTAAATCCACCGTGAAGTGCTGCTGCACCACCGGTCTGAATGTCCTCTTTGTACTCCAGTCCCGGATCACGCAGATGCACATGCAGATCAATAAATCCCGGCATGACATAACAGCCTTTTGCATCGTATATCTCGTCTGCCTTATCTTTGATCGCCGATGCGATTTTTGTCACTTTTCCGTCCTTTACCAGTACATCAGCCTTTTGGGTTGTCTTATCTCCCGGATTGAGTACGGTTCCGTTTTTTATCAAAAGTATCATTCCTGACAGTCTTCCTTTCTCATACTTAGACATTTCGTTCCTATATTATCATTCTTATCATACACAATTCAAAAACGACAAAACTGGGTATTTGCACGCATCTCCTGTACGTTTCTGACTGATTACAGTGTACCATTTTTGCCATTTCACTGCAATATCATTGCAATGCGATCTGACTCGCAACTGCATGGTTACGACAGTGGCACAGTTCTTATAATTCCGGTGGCACGTATGCTTCCACATAAATACCATCCGATGTGTATTCTTCTTTCAGTAATTCCCCGTACTTACGGATTCTCTGAATCTCACCGGCCTTATCATAAGGAAATGTATGCTTCAGCAGTACTTTTCCATCCCGCAGCATATCTTCCAGTACTTCTTTGAATGTATCAAGACCCATTCCGGTTTTTGCAGAGATACGCAGGGTTTTATCTGCCCGGAAATCCTGTAATACTTCTTCTCCGGTGATCTGATCACATTTATTAAACACCGTGATAATCTTTTTGTCCGTTACACCCAGATCCTGCAATGTCATATATACTACATGCATCTGCGCATCCCACTGTGGATTGGACGCATCTACTACATGAATAATAAAATCTGCGTATTTTGCTTCTTCCAGCGTACTTTTGAAAGCATCCACAAGATGATGTGGCAGTTTGCGGATAAATCCTACTGTATCTGTCAGCAACACATTCTGGTGATTAGACAATTCCAACATTCTGGTTGTCGGATCCAGTGTGGCAAAAAGCTGATCCTCTTCCAGCACTCCGGCGCCGGTCAGTGTGTTCAGCAAGGTTGATTTTCCCGCATTAGTATATCCTACGATGGCTGCCACTTTGGTATGACTCTTCATACGCTGGGTTCTGGTCAGTTCACGATGTCTGACCACTTCTTTTAATTCCCGGTTCAGCTGAGCAGTTCGATGACCGATCAGACGACGGTCAATTTCCAGCTTTTTCTCTCCCGGTCCTCTCGTTCCGATTCCACCACCCAGACGGGACATGGAGCGTCCAAACCCGGCCAGACGACTGGCACGGTATTTCAGCTGTGCAAGTTCCACCTGGATCTTTCCTTCACTGGTTCTGGCCCGTGCCGCAAAGATGTCAAGAATCAGCAGAGTACGGTCCATCACTTTGCTGTCCAGCACCTGCTCCATATTTTTCATCTGAATCGGCGAAAGCTCATCATCACAGATAATACCGGTTGCATCCTTTTCCCAGATCATATCTCTGATTTCTTCTAATTTACCGGTTCCAACATACGTTCCCGGATGTGCATGCTCCAGATTCTGAATCACAGTTCCGACCACTTCTGCTCCCGCAGTCGCTGCCAGTTCTGCCAGTTCCTCCAGAGAAGCCTGCGTATCATCACCGTCACGTTCACTGATTCCCACCAGAATAACCCGTTCTACCGGCTGTTCATTTTCATATACTGTTCCCACTTACTGTTCGTTTCCTTCCGTTGTCGTATCACTTATATTTCCTTCAATGACATCTCCGGTTGTATCCACACGGGTCTGCAGAAACTCATACTCTTTCTGCATCTCGTCATCTTCCGGATAATCCTTCACATAAGTTCCTGCTGCCTGCAGAGCAGATGCAAAATCTCCGCCTTTTTCATATACTGCCACCAGCGTTTTCTGCAACTGTTTCTTCTGATTGTCCTTCGCATTTTCAATAGCGCTGCTGTAATAAGTAACCGCATCCGTATAATCTCCGGACTGTGCAGCGATACTTCCCAGCTGTTCCAGCGCATCTGCATCCTTCGGATGCTTATCCATATATTTCTGAAAAGCAGCTTTCGCCTCGTCCATCTTGTCATTTGCCGCATACAGCTTGCCAAGACTGAGATATGCACTGTCCGATCCCTTCTCTGCTGCCTGCTGATACATTTTCACTGCCTGATCTGTATCGCCGTTTAATGTATACAGATCGCCCATGCTCTCATAATCTGTGGCAGAAGAAGGCTGAAGTGAAAGTCCTTTCTTAAGATAGTTCTGCGCCTGATCTTTTTCCCCTGCATTCAACAGGTTTTCGCTGATCTCGTCATATAATTTTGCATCAGACTCATTCAGTGAAACTGCCTGTGCATAATCTTTCAGCGCCTTATCCGTCTGTCCATCTGCCAGAAGGACGCTTCCTCTGAGATAATATACTTCCCAGTTTTTCTCATCATAACCGATAAGATTATCATAGGTTTCAATCGCTGCCTTTGTATCTCCTGACTTGTACTGTGCCAGTGCTTTATAGTAGCAGACGTCCAGTTCCTCTGCATGAATCCTTCCCAGAGACTGATCCAGTGCTTTTTGAAAACTTTTGACAGCATCACCATATTTTTCATCCTGCATCTGGCTGATACCAAGTTCCTTGTATTCCTGCGCCTTTTTCTCTGACTTACTGGTACATCCACCAAGCATTACAGACATGCAAAGCAGTCCGGTCAGGAAAAACACCATTATTTTTTTCTTCATATCTATTATCGTTCCTCCATCTTTCAGATATGTTCACCTTCTTATAGTATGCCATGAATCCCAAAACACTGCAAGCAAAAGTGCATTTGCCTGGATGTACCCTCGTTGCACAGCAAAAAAGCCCGCTGCAGGCAG
>CABRZK010000210.1 GCA_902475415.1 uncultured Eubacterium sp. | reverse complement strand
TCCCTTGGAAACAGTTTGCTGATCACACTGGTGACCATCGTACTTGCTATTTTGATTCATTCCATCGCAGGTTATGTCATCGGACGTGGCATGAGCAAGATCAAAGGCTTTAAATTTATTTACCTGTATATTGTCAGTGGTATGTTTGTACCATTTTCCATTCTGATGATGCCTCTGGTCAAACAGACTGCACAGATGGGACTTGGCAACCGGCTGGGTGTCATTCTGCTCTATGTGGTATTTTATATGCCGATGAACGTTCTTCTTTACAGTGGTTATCTGAAAAATATTCCGGAAGCACTGGAAGAAGCAGCAAATATTGACGGAGCCAGTGCATGGACCACGTACTGGCGCGTGATTTTCCCGATGATGAAACCGATGCATGCGACAGTAGCAATCCTTACTGCACTTGGAACCTGGAACGATGTTATGACACCACTGGTTATTATGTCCGGAACCGGCCAGAATACATTACCGCTGGCTCAGCTGAACTTCCAGAGTCAGTTTGGAACGAACTACAACCTGGCATTTGCATCCTATATTTTGGCATTGATTCCGATTTTGATTTTCTATGTCATCTGCCAGAAACAGATCTTAAATGGTGTGGCAAACGGTGCAGTAAAATAGTATAATGACTACGCGAGGACATTTTTAACGCTCCTGTGATGAGCGTATACAGATGGAATTGACAGAATCATAAAACGGATGGAAACGATTCCATAAATAATGAGGAACCATAAACTGACAGAAAATGGAGGAACCGTGAATGGCAATTATTTTTGATGCAAACCGAAAAATATTTACTCTTCATACAAAACATACAACTTATCAGATGCAGGCAGATGCAAAAGGATATCTGCTGCACTTATATTATGGAGCAAGAACAAAGGGAGCCATGGATTATCTGCTGTGCTATGCGGATCACGGTTTTTCCGGAAATCCGTATGTGGCAGGCATGGATCGTACCTATTCTCTGGATGCACTTCCACAGGAATACCCGTCCCTTGGAACCAGTGATTACCGAAACTATGCGCTGGATATCGTAAATGCGGACGGCAGCGAGAGCTGTGATCCGACTTTTGACAGCTACAAAATCACGAAGGGAAAATATACCCTGAAAGGATTACCGGCGGTCTGGGCAGAGGAATCCGAAGCAGAGACACTGGAAATCGTATTGAAAGATGAGCTGACACAGGTTGAAGTACATCTGTTGTACGGTGTGCTGGAAGAGGCAGACATTATCACAAGAAGTGTGATTGTGAAGAATGCAGGAACAGAAACCATTACCGTGAAAAAAGCATTATCCGCGACGCTGGATCTGGTAAAAGGAGACTATAATGCTATCAGTCTTCCGATCTAGCTAGTCATGGAGCGTAACCTGGAGCGTGTTCCGGTGGGACATGGTACTTACCGGATCGGAAGTCGCAGAGGCACCTCCAGTCATCAGTATAATCCAGGCGTGATTCTGGCAGACCGTAACGCGACGGAAGATGCCGGAAACTGCTATGGCATGCTCTTTATGTACAGTGGCAACTTTGTGTGTGAGGCAGAGCGTGATCAGTTCAATCAGACCCGTTTCCAGATGGGACTTTCCGATGAACTGTTTGCTTATCCGGTGGCAGCAGGTGCAAAATTTACCACACCGGAAGTCATTATGAGCTATTCCGCAGAAGGACTGGCAAAATTATCCAATCAGTATCATAACTGTATCTTAAATCATGTATGCAAAGGAAAACAGGTACACGAAAATCGTCCGGTGCTGATCAACAGCTGGGAAGCCGCTTATTTTGATTTTAACGGTGATACGATTGTGGATCTGGCAAAACAGGCAGCAGAACTTGGCCTGGATATGGTTGTCATGGATGATGGATGGTTTGGCAAACGAAACGATGACAATTCATCCCTGGGTGACTGGTTTGTCAACGAAGAAAAACTGGGTGGCACCCTGGGAGAGCTGATCAAACGTGTCAACGCAGAAGGCGTAAAATTTGGTATCTGGATTGAACCGGAGATGGTAAACGAAGACAGTGATCTATACCGGGAACATCCGGACTGGGCGCTGACGATTCCGGGACGGGCACCGATCCGTTCCAGAAATCAGCTTTTGCTTGATTTTTCCAGAGAAGAAGTGCGGGAAGAAATTCTGAAACGGATCTGTGCGATTCTGGATCAGGGCAATATTGAATACATCAAATGGGATATGAACCGCAGTATGTCAGATGTCTATGCTTCGTATGTAACGTATGATTATGTACTGGGACTTTATGATTTTCTGGAGAAACTGACCAGCCGTTACCCGGATATTCTGATTGAAGGCTGCAGCGGCGGTGGCGGCAGATTCGACGCAGGTATGATGTATTATACTCCACAGATCTGGTGCAGTGACAACACCGATGCCATTAACCGGACGCGAATTCAGTATGGTTCCTCTTTCTTTTATCCGACGGCTGTGGTTGGTTCCCATGTATCTGCGGTTCCGAACCATCAGACCGGCAGAATTACAAGTATGAATACCAGAGGCATTGTCGCCATGGCAGGAACCTTTGGCTATGAGATGAATCCAGCTCTTTTGTGCGAGAAAGAAAAAGAAGAAATCCGTACACAACTGGCAACTTACCGTGCTTATCAGGAACTGATCCGGGAAGGCAATTATTACCGTCTTTCCAACCCATTTTCTGATGAAGTAGCAGCATGGATGAGTGTGGCAAAAGACGGATCCCAAGCACTGGTAAGTGCAGTACGCTTAAGCGCCGAGGGCAACCCTTTTGGAACATATGTCACCTTAAAGGGACTGGATGCAGATAGCTTCTATCTGGAAGAAACAACTGGAAAAGTATACAGTGGTACAACGCTGATGCAGGCAGGAATTTTACTTCCATTGCCAAAAGCAGAGTATGAGGCTTATCAGTTTGCCTTCAAAAAAATGCAGGAAGCATCTGATTTATATGACAATCTCTGTGAAAAAATCGGAACAGACCGGAAAGTCATCAGCATCTTTGGCGGTTCCGGTTCCGGAAAGACGACGATGGCAGAAATTCTGCAGCAGTACTTCCTTGCTGACGGCATCGGATGCTATATCCTTCACGGCGATGATTATCCGCGCAGAATTCCGAAACGTAACGATGAGGAACGGGAACGTATTTATAAAGAACTGGGTGAAACTGCTCTGAATGATTACCTGGGAAGTACACAGGAAATCGAGTTTGACCGGATCAATCGGGTGCTGGCACAGTTCCATGCCGGTGACACAGAAATCGAGCTGAAAAAAATGGGACGCGAAGATGGGGAAATCTGGCTGGAACAGACGGATCTGTCCGGCGTACAGGTGTTACTGATCGAGTGGACCCATGGCGGAAGCAAGGAGCTGAAAGGTGTGGATGTAACCGTTTATCTGGACAGCACACCGGAGGAGACAAAAGCGCGCAGAATCCGCCGCGGCAGAGATGAAAATGCGGCAAGTGATTTTATTCAGATGGTCATTGCCATGGAGCAGAAGAAATTAGAAGAGCAGGCAAAACGGGCAACCATCACAGTAGGAAAGGACGGCCAGGTACATGAATCTTAAACCAATGTTAAATGCCTATCCGGACAGTCTTGGCGGAACACTGACAAACATTGCAGATCTGCTGAAAAAAGAAGATATGAAGGATGTATTTGGATCTTTTTATATTTTGCCAAGTCTCTATCATTCTGACCTGGATCGCGGTTTTTCTGTCATTGATTATGATATCAATGAGGAACTGGCGACCAGAGAAGACCTGGAGCACTTAAAAGCACTTGGGATCGATCTGAAGCTGGATTTTATTCTGAATCATGCTTCTGCTCAGTCTCCACAGTTTAAAGATCTGGTGGAAAAAGGAGATGCATCCGCATATAAGGATTTCTTCATTGACTGGAATGCATTCTGGGATGGCTATGGCAGGATGACAGAAGAAGGATACATTCAGCCGGATGAGCAATATATCAAAGATATGTTTTTCCGGAAACCGGGCCTTCCGATTCTGATGGTTCAGTTCCCGGATGGAAGCAGGCGTCCCTACTGGAACACTTTCTATCAGGAAGAACATTACCCTCAGTATCTGGGGCAGATGGATCTGGATATCCGCTCCGAAAAAGTATGGGATTTTTACCGTGAGACGGTTGCCAAAATCGCATCCTATGGAGCTTCTATTGTACGTCTGGATGCTTTTGCCTATGCTCCAAAGGCACCGGGCAGAAAAAACTTCTTAAATGAACCGGAGACATGGGAACTGCTGGAGCAGATCCGGCAGCTTGCAGCGCCTTACGGCCTGACCTTGCTTCCTGAGATTCATGCGGCATACGAAGAAAAGATTTATCAGACCGTTGCAGAAAAAGGCTATATGACCTATGATTTCTTCCTGCCGGGACTGGTGATCGATGCGATTGAAAATAAACGCAGCCATTATCTGGCTGCCTGGGTGAAAGAGCTGGTTGGTAAAAAGATTCAGACGGTAAACATGCTGGGCTGTCATGACGGAATCCCGCTTCTGGATCTGAAAGGAATTTTGCCGGAAGAAGACATTCAGAATCTGATCACCCTGATCGTAGACCGTGGCGGCATGGTGAAAAACCTGCATGGCCAGAAAAATGTCTACTATCAGGTGAATGCGACCTATTTCAGCGCACTGGGTGAATC
>CABRZK010000209.1 GCA_902475415.1 uncultured Eubacterium sp. | reverse complement strand
TCTCTACATTGCATGCATAGCTTCCCCCGATCGCTATAATTTCCACACCAATTGGATGCAGCTTCATATTAAGATACAGAACCACGAACTGTTCCCGGTCCATTCCATCAAAAACCGGCCTTATTACTTCCACAATTTCTTCCGGAGCTACAATGCCGATTGCCCTGCGCTCTTTAATTAAATCACGATCTTTTTCTAGCCGAACCCTATATAGACTAATCCTCTGCGTATCTTTCTTTACCTTTTTCCCCTTCATCACTTCTTCTCCCCTATTATGTTTTTACAAGCACTATTCTTTCCAACTGCAACTATTTTCACATTTCATAGCTCACGCCTTATCATTCTCATAAGTAATAGCCTATTATCTGTAGGAAAATATTCTTCCAACAATGATGATCAGGAATATGAATGGAACTGCCTGTATTCATGCGTATACTTTCACTTATAATTCTATTATAGGCAGATTATATGTTTTTTCCAATCTGTTTCTCAGTTTATGGCCGTTTTTGTGCATCCGCAGAGTATTTTCCATATAATGTTTACGTTTACAATGTAAACGTAAACATTATCAAACTATTAATTCATTTGAGCGTGTATCTGGCCACATTGGTCCGAATATATGTTCTATTTTCGTTGATTTCAATTCATTCTCATAGTATAATAAATCTATAATTGAACTGTATCATCACCCGATTTGAGGAGGATTTCATGCAAATATCCGAAGAATTATTCCAGAATATTTTAGACCAGCCGAATCCGGTGGATTTATCACGGCTTACTCCCTATTGCTCCGACTTTACACTGGATTCATTTTCTCAATACCGTAAACATTTCAAAAATACGAGAACAGCGAATGAATATGCTTATATGTTTGCTGATTTTTTCAACCTACTGAAAAAAGACATCCAGCAGATATCTGCAGAGGATGTGCATTATTACTTTTCTTCTGTGCGCGATAAATATTCCAAGCATTCCTTATGCACACGGATCCGTGCATTGCGGGCATTTGCAAGATACTTAGATGCAGAAGTCAGCGATGACACTGCTGATTTCGATATGTTGGTACCAGATCTTCAGAGTGAGGAACCGGCAGAAATTTCAGATACTGGAAGATTTTCTGGACTCTTTCCAGAATTTTCTTTCGAATGTGAACAGCCACTTGTTGTTGGGATCACCATGCGGGATATCGATCGCGTATTATCTACACTTATGGATGAACAGAATGTAACCTTGTTTGCAATTATTTCACTTGTTCTTCGCACGGGCATAACAACGGAAGAAATTTGTGGCTTAAAGATCCAGCAGCTGGTTACCAGTGGCCAGGCTGATCAGTGTGGAATTATGATTTTGGGTATCAGAAACCGTTTTATCAAGGTTCCATCTGACCTCTTCTCACTGCTGCTACTGCTTTCCGAGCAAACAGACAATGAAACAGGTAATCTTTTTCTAACCGGACTCAAGCGGTACCCGTTTACTCAGCGCAACCTGTTGTTGGAAATCAAAAAGGCCTGCCTGCGGGCCGGAGTTCGTCCTTTCACTCTGCAGCAACTCCGTAATTTTGCCATTGTTTTAATGCTGCGCAGCCACGCCCCTGAGGAGTTGGTATCAGACTATGTTTCAACAGACTCCAGATGGATGACCAAATACAAAGAGGCTACCCCGAGCCTAAACGCTGCCCCATGTGATTATATAGCCTTATCCTTGCGATATAATAGCTAAGGAGGAAATGAAATGTGAACCGGCTGCCCTTTTTCAAGAGAAAACAAAAATCAAATTCATTTGAGCAGCTCTTAACTGCAACTGCTGTAAAATCGGCTGCCATTAATATAGATTTCACTCGCTCTCACATTGAGCGCGGCCTGCGGCAGTGGCTTTTCGCCCAATTAAAACAGGATATTAACCTGCTGCCGGATGCTGCCTTGACAGAAAAGTTTTTCTACGAATCACAGGATTATATCATTAAGGGATTATATGGTTTCTCCGCTATTCGTTCAATCCAGGAAATTGAATTAACAGATGCTTCATTTAAAGATTATGATGACTCCTGTTTGCACTCCATTACTAGCATCCAGTTTGTATTTCAATATACTGTAAAAGCATCTCGTACTTATACCCTACGCTGCACGGCTGTAAATAGCACAAGGTTTGGTTGGCAGATCAGCCAGGTCACCCAGATTTAGTTTTGTCATCCATTCACTATAATTAGACAAACTAGCAGTATTTATGGAGATTATTATTATGGCCAGAACATTTCAGAAGTTTTTGCAGAGTAAAATTGATCTCTCCTCCGTGGGCCTAGAGTTCCGTGAAGATAATGCACCATACTTTTGTACGCCCAAAGGATCATCTATATTTGGTTGGGCAGGTGTGGACGGTATCCATTTCTGCTTTATTCGGAGCTTTGGAAGCATGGTATTTTCCATTAACCCTATGAACTCTTCACCTAATTTTGTTCACCCACTGGCGAGGAATTTTTCAGACTTTTTAAGCTTGATTCTTGCTTGCGGCGATGCATCAACTTTGGAGCAATCGTGGATGTGGAACGAAGCGCAATTTGAAGCCTTTTTGCAGGACAATCCTCCAACGCAGGAACAGCAAAGGACACTTTCGGAGCTTGCCGAGAAAATGAAATTGAAGCCTATGGAGCATCCATGGGCATATATCAAAGAGCTGCAAACATCTTTTGATTATAGCAAAATCAAGTATACCGAGGATTATTATGATACTGATATGAACCCGGATGCAGAACCGACGATCCCAGAGTGGAAAGTCTACTTTGATGGAAACTTTTGGGGGCATTCGGGAAAAGACCGTGCTGGGGCAGAAATCCGAGTAGATAAACAATTTGAATGGGCTGGGCATCATTGGACTATTCCTGCGGTGTATTCCTGCAGCAAGGGACTTGTCTTGGATTTTTGTATGTGTACCCCCGCAGAGGACATTTGCAAGTTTATGAAAAAGTGGGATTTACACCCCGAAAATGACTCCTGCATATACTTCACGCAGGAGCAGCAAATACAAATAGATTTAGACAACCCGCTTTGCCTTGACTTTATTCCTCGTTTGGAATTGAACGGGAAAATTATGCAGACTTCCCACGGTTGCTCGGTGGTCTTTAATCCATGTTTGCCAGATGGGATGATCAATGAATTGGAAGCAAAGTGGGCGTTGGAATACTATAATTTGGATATATCCTATGGGTGGATGATTTTTAGGGCAGCTTTTCCATGGACAAGCCAACGCCGTCCTGAGATAAAATCTCTCTCCCTTACGATGGAGCAACAGTCGCACCGTGTCCCAGGACCACATTTCAAGACACCCGCTCCCGGCGATTCGTTTTCTTTCTCCCATCCGGTCAGCGGAACAAAATATACACTGACCATACAGGAATTGGAGCAGCAGACAATTTCTCAAAAGCGCGTTGGCTCTGACCGTTGGTTTTATCCCACGCATTTTACTGCTATGAGCTATACGCTTTCGCCTAAACCAGACGATGATATTTTCATCCGGGATTGTGCTGATGGCGATAAGCCTTTAGAAATCGCTCCTATAACAAATCACTTTGCGCCGGAAGCACAAAATGATATTGTCATGATCGGCGGTGCGTATGGGGCAACCACGATCCTGTGGGATGACAGCAAGCAAAAAAATCTCCATATTGCTTGCTCTGCGCTACACTTTGAACCAGTATCGGACGATATTGAATGGTGGGTGGAGTTTAATATTACCCATCCATTAAAAAAAACATTCTTGCTCATATAACACATATTCAGCTAATTCCATGCTAGGTAAAATGGACAGACTGATCAACATAGATATCAGTAGATCCTATACACATTGATACAGTTCGCAGGCGTGCCATCACCTGCGCCAGCATTTAAATGTAATCAAGTATTACCTGAGCAGCGGGAAAACAGAGGATCTGAAATCGTATATCGAATAGTACCGCATGACTCTTCCCCCAGACATTGCCCGGACCTGGTGCGAAAATTATGCAGTCAATACCATCGTCCGCTATTACGGATAAGATACACGCAAAGCCGGAATTGACTTTTCCGTTCGTCTCGAACTTCCAAAACGCCTTTCCACAATGAACCGGCGTTATGTTCCATTCTCGGAAATATCCTGGAAAATGCGTTGGATGTCTGCTGGGAATGCAAAGATATTGCTCCTTTTATCCGCATCTGCGCCCGGTAAGAAAGCGGGCATATTGCGCTAGCTGTGGACAATACCTGCTGACGCACCCCTATCGAAGAAAACGGCCAATTCCGTTCAAGCAAGCATGAGGGCTTTGGCATCGGAACCGCCTTCAGTCCGGGCGCGCAGCATCATTATGGAGTAACAGAATTTCGCTATGAAGATGGTATCTTTTATGCTTCCGTCTTTATCCAATGCTGCATCATCCTTGTGCGCTCATCCAGATGCCGGTTCCTTGCGGCGACCTTACCATAACTCCTGGGCGTTACCATATGTATCTAACAGAAAGACTGCGGGACAAAATTCCTGCAGTCTTCCTAATATCGTATTATTTTCTATCTCCAATCTCATTAAATGCTGCTTTCAGTTTCTCCACACTTCCTACCCGGATGCCTTCAAAACGGCCATTCTTTCCATTGATTCCGTTCAGCCATTTCACGCCTGTACCTCCGGCCGTTTCCCAGCGTGTAAGGTTCGGTGTATGGTCATCGACCAGGATGTC
>CABRZK010000208.1 GCA_902475415.1 uncultured Eubacterium sp. | reverse complement strand
ACCGTACGCACTGATGGTCGGAGAGCTTGGTTCCGCATTTAAGAATTCGGGCGGCGGTGTCAGCTCCTGGATTCATGAGACAACCGGCGCGAAGGCCGCATACTACGCAGGTTGGACCTACTGGGCTTGCCATGTCACCTACATCGCATCGAAGGGATCCGGCGGTCTGAAAGCGCTGAGTTGGATGATTTTCCAGAACGCAGAGAAGTATGCGTCCTTTAACACGAAAGCGGTTCAGTTAGTTACCTTTGCGGTACTGCTGTTCTTCTGCTGGGTTGCAAGCCGCGGCTTAAACCCGTTAAAGAAACTGGCTACCCTGGCGGGAACCAGTATGTTTGTCATGAGTATCCTGTACATTCTGCTGATGTTTGCTGCACCGGTCATCAATCCGAACGGTGGTTACCTGTCGGTGGATTTCAGCTTGAAAAACCTGATTCCGCATTTTGATTGGAAGTATTTCAGCAGCTTGTCCATCCTTGTATTTGCAGTCGGCGGCTGTGAGAAGATCTCCCCATATGTAAACAAGGTAGAGGATCCGTCCAAGGGATTCCCGAAGAGTATGATTTTTGCAGCGATCATGGTAATCGTCTGCGCGATCTTCGGTACAATCGCGATGGGTATGATGTTCGATGTATCCTTGGTTGAGGCTAATTTTGACTCTTACAATGCGAATGGACAGTACTGGGCATTCCAGAAACTGGGTGAGTATTACGGCGTTGGAAACCTGATTATGATCATTTATGCAGCCTGCAACGCGATCGGCCAGTTCTCGACGCTGGTAGTCAGCATCGATGCACCGCTTCGTATGCTGCTTGACAACGAGGATGCGCGTCAGTTCATCCCGACCAAGCTCTTAAAGAAAAACAAATTTGGCGCTTACGTCAATGGTATCTGGATGGTAGTCATCCTGTCCGGTTCCATCATTCTGGCTCAGGTTTTGGTTCCGAATGCGGATACGGTTCTGCGCCAGCTGACACAGCTTAATTCGGTTACCATGCCGATGCGTTATCTGTGGGTATTCTTTGCGTACTTCATGCTTCGCAAACATTCAGATAAGTTTGAGCGCGAGTATCGTTTCGTGAAGAACAACGGAGTGGCACTGGGCTTTGGCGCATGGTGCTTTATCCTGACCGCAGCCTGCTGCTTATTAGGTATGTACAAACAGGGTGATCTGTACACAACCATGCTGAATGTCATCACACCAGTCGTTCTGGTAGCACTGGGACTGATTTTACCGGCGATTAAGAAGAGAGAAGGGAAGTCTGCATGATGAATGCTGCGAAGGAATTATTGACTTTTATTGAGAACAGCCCGAGTATGTTTCATTCGATTGAGACGATCAAGGGAATGCTGGATGAGGCAGGTTTTACCTATCTGCCGGAGAGAACTTGCTGGGACGTGAAGCAGGGCGGAACGTATTACACGATCCGCAACCATTCCAGTATCATTGCGTTCCGCGTCGGAAAGGAACTGGGCGATTACCATTTCCAGATGTGCGCCTCCCACAGTGATTCACCGACTTACAAGATCAAGAATGTACCGGAGTTAAATGGTCCGGGCGAGTATCTGCGTCTCGATGTAGAAGCATACGGCGGCATGATCGACAGCACCTGGTTTGACCGCCCTCTGACTGTCGCAGGCCGTGTGCTGGTAAAGGACGGTCAGGGCGTGAGCGCGAGACTTCTGTACATCGATAAAGATCTGTTCATCATTCCGAACGTAGCGATTCATTTCAACCGTGAGGTGAACAATGGATACAAATACAACCGCCAGGTTGATTTATGCCCGCTGTTTTCTGCCGGAGCGCTGAAAAAGGGCGCGTTTGACGCGATGATCGCAAAAGAGCTTGGCGTGGCCGTGGAAGATATTTTAGGCAAAGATCTCTTCCTTGTAAACCGTCAGCCGGGTACGATCTGGGGTTATGCGGACGAGTTCGTTTCCAGCCCGAAACTGGACGACTTACAGTGCGCTTACGTTTCCCTGAAAGCATTTCTGGCGGCGAAGAATGAGCGCGATGTCAGCGTATATTGCTGCTTCGACAATGAGGAGGTTGGTTCCAATACGAAGCAGGGTGCGATGTCCACCTTCTTACAGGATGTCCTGCACCGCATCAACGGTGCGCTTGGCAAGACGCCGGAGGACTACTATCAGGCAGTTGCCGGTTCTTTCCTCGTAAGCTGCGACAACGCACACGCCGTTCACCCGAACCACGGGGAGAAGACGGATGCAGTCAACTGCTCCTGGATGAACAAAGGTATCGTCATCAAGGAGAGCGCGAACCAGAAATACACCACGGATGCATTCAGCCGTGCAGTATTTACCAATATCTGCAATGAAGCTGGTGTACCGGTTCAGGCATTTGCAAACCGCAGCGACAGCGCAGGCGGTTCCACACTGGGCAATCTGTCCAATACACAGGTCAGCGTCCATGCGGTAGATATCGGTCTTCCGCAGCTTGGTATGCACTCCTGCTACGAGACAGCCGGTGTGAAGGATGTGGAGTATGCAATCAGTGCTCTGACCAAATTCTATCAGACCAATCTTCAGATTGAAGGCGCTGAGAGCGCAATGTTTGAATAGTTTTAGGATTGCGAAAGTGCGAAGCACATAGCAATCCGGTATCAAAATATAGTAAAAGCTCCGGAATCACAAAACTCCGGGGCTTTTACTATATTTTTATATCTAAATGACGACAGACTTGAATTCAGACTATAGTCGGTATAATGACGATTTATTACTTTGTAAAATAATATGATTTTATTTTGTTTGATTTGCGTGATAAAATCAAGAAAAGAAACGTAATTTCGTGAGTAAGTATGAAAATGAAAGGAGAAAAGGATCGAATATTTGGATTAAATTGAAAAAAAGTAAGTTTAAAAAGGAGGACATATGTTAAAGCTAGGAATTATTCAATTATCTATCCAGGAAGGAAATATCGAAAAAAACTGTGCTCATATAGAAGAACTTGTTAGAAACCATTCTTCTGACGACATAGATCTTCTTTGCTTTCCGGAACTTTGTATCAGCGGATACAATTTTGAAAAGGCCATAATTTCAGATAGGGAAGCACTTTTTTTCTCAGAGCTTGCCAGTAAATATAAGATAGCAATCATGGCTGGAATTAATAAAAAAGAGGGAAACCAGCATTATGATGTTGCCTGTATTTGGGATGGAACAGGAACACTTTTGGGAGAGTACAAAAAAATTCATTTATGGGATAAGGAAAATGATTTTTTTGCGAAAGGAGAAGAGCTGGTTACGGTTTCGTTTAAAGGCTGGACAATTGGATTGTTAATTTGTGCAGATTTTGGATTCTCAGAATTGGCAAAATCTTTAGCATTAAAAAAGAACGCAGATGTGATTATGTATCCGAGCGCGTGGAATCCGGGTTGGGATTACCTGTTTTCCGGATGCAGCAGTATAAGAGCAGCAGAAAACCAGGTTTATACGGTTGGATTAAACAGGGCATCCGGGGACGTGGAGTATTGTGGTAATACAACTGTTTCGAATCCGGATGGAACAACGCTTGCCAGATTATGCACATCAGAAGAATCCTACACACGTGTTGTGCTCAAAAAGGAATGTTTGGAGAAAGCGAAAGAAACCATCCCGTGGAGATTAATGAGACGTGAAGAAGTTTATAACAAAATATAGGAAGGAGATTGTATGGGAAAAGAATTAGAAAAAGTAAAGAGCTGTATCAACTGCAAACGCTGCTCGATCATGTATAGATGATCCGATGACCCCGGTACCGCTAAATCAACGGCAGCATTGGACAGCACCGGCATTTATTTTCGGAGGCCTTGAATTCAGTGTTACCTTGTTGATGATAGGTTCTACATTAATAGGCGCATTTGGCTTAAAAGGAATCATACCGGTTGTACTGTTCACTTTCATATGCTTAACATGGGTAGGAAATGCTATCAGTGGATATATGGGAGCCAAAACAGGTCTTTCCTCTTCCGTAATTGCAAAACAAGGATTTGGCGACAAACAGGCAAAATTTATTATCGCGCTAGTTATCGGTGTTATCAGTATGGGCTGGTGGGCCGTTCAGACATCGGTAACAGGCAATGCGTTTTGTGCAGTTTTGGGAATTGACTATACAGTTAATCGAACTGCCTGGATGATTACCACCATTGTCGCAGGAATATTGTTCGCAATTCCTTCTGTTATTGGATATTCATCTATGAAATGGACGGATTATTTTGCGGTTCCTGGTGGAATTCTTCTGTGCATTGTTGGTATTTACCTGGCATTAAAGAACATTGGATGGTCGAACATTATTAGTTACAAAGGAAGCGGTGAGATTTCATTTGCTGCCGGTGTGACGATGATACTTGGCATGAATGTATCGCAGTTTGTTATTTCTGCTGATTATACAAGATATGCAAAACCGTGTTGGAAGGATAATATTTTAATACCGATTGGAATTGTTGCAATTGGTATTCCGCTTCTTTTTATTGGTGCCATCATGGGAGCAGGAAATGGAACTGCAGATATTGTTGCAGTTATGGAAAACTTAGGATTTCCTATCTGGGGATTTATTGTTCTTTGGCTTGCTGCCTGGACCAGTCAGCTTGTAAATAACTATACAATGGGACTTTCTTTCTCCAATATGCTGAATATAAAAACAAATAAAGGAAGAGCGATTGTAACGGCCACAGGTACATTTTTATCACTTCTTCTTTGTTTTACGGG
>CABRZK010000207.1 GCA_902475415.1 uncultured Eubacterium sp. | reverse complement strand
GCAGATGGTTCTTATACCGTAACGGTAAAATGTGAGCCGGATGAAGATGAAGATTTTGATGCATACAACCTGACAGCTACCGTTGTCATCAAAAATGACCGTGTGACAGAGATTCAGAATGTGGCAGGGGATGGAGATTCCGGTAATAATTCCTACATCAAACGTGCAGTCAGTGGAACATCCAGTGTCAGTGGTATGGTCAGCCGTATCATCGGCATGGCAGTGGTAGATATGACAGGAGAAAGTGCCGGTGATCAGGTGGAAAAGAATCTGTCTGAACTGGATACCGTTTCCAGAGCAACCTGTACGTCAAAATCCATCAAGGAAGCCTGCAAAGTGGCATTACAGCAGGCGAGAGAAAAATTCCTCGAGGAGGGCAGAGAATGAAGAAATTTATCATACGGGTAATTAATGTGTGTGTCATTGTGGCGGCGTTGTTTGGATACAACAAAGTGACCCTGGCACATGAACAGACGGATGCCGCAGCGAAAGCTGAGGCAGACCGTCAGAATGCAGAAATTGCTGCGGCAGCAGGTGAGAGTGCCGGTTCTTATACAGATGGAACTTATCAGGGAACAGCCACAGGATTTGGCGGAGATATTACGGTAGAAGTGACGGTCACCGATGGCAAAATTGCAGATGTGGAAATTCTGTCTGCAGAAAAAGAAGATACTGCTTATCTGACAATGGCAAAAGATATCATACCGGAGATCCTGGATGCACAGAGCGCGGATGTGGACACCATCAGTGGTGCGACTTTCAGCTCCACCGGTATCAAAAATGCAACGGCACAGGCCCTTGAGAAAGGCGGTGCCAAATCATGAAGCAGCCAAATAAAAAAACAATGAAGAAGATTCATGTCTGGGTGCGGGCAGTGATACAGTTACTGTATTTTCTGTTTCTTCCGTCTGCCTACACAGCAGCTTTTAACGGTGTCAAATACATTTTTACCCAGATGGGAACAAAGAGCCATCTGGAACTGACTTCTTTTGTGGCAGCACTGATCGTATTGTGTGTATATACAGTGATCTTTGGCAGATTCTTCTGTGGATTCGCCTGCGCTTTTGGCAGCCTGGGCGATGCAGTGCGCGCACTTTATGTGTGGATCTGTAAAAAAATGAAAAAGAAACCGGTAACTATGAAGAATTCAGTAGTTAAGCGTTTGCAGGCAGTAAAATACATTGTTTTATTACTTCTGATTGTGGCTTGTTTTACCGGTGCCTATGCAAAGACGCAGGGAATGAGCCCCTGGGATGTATTTTCCATGCTTCACGCGGGGAATTTCAAACTGGGTGGTTATGTGGTCGGCGTGGTCATTCTGGCACTGATCGTAGTTGGCATGTGCTTTCAGGAACGGTTTTTCTGCCGTATTCTGTGCCCGATGGGAGCTGTATTTTCCATCCTTCCGGTATTGCCGCTGTTTACATTGCGCAGAGACCGCTCGGAATGCATCAATGGCTGCAGAGCCTGTACGATGAAATGCCCGTCAGATATTGAGCTTGCACCAGATACAGCACCGGAATTGTCAGGGGACTGCTTCCAGTGTCAGAAATGTATTGATACCTGCCCGAAGGGCAATATCCATACGGGGATTCGCCGTTTAAAAGGCAATGAGATCTGGTTTACGGTGCTGCGGGCAGTGATTTTGGTTGTACTGCTCAAGGTAGTTGGCATTTAAGGGGATTCTTTTGCATTTTAAAATTAGGTTGTGGAAGTGAAATCCGGGTATTTTGGGGCTTAGGTTGTGGAAGTGAAATCCGGGTATTTTTGTTTTAAGCTGTGGAAGTGAAATCCGAATATTTTGTCTCGGTCGCTAACAATCGCTCCCTGAGAAAAAATATCCGGATTTCACTGATTTACGTTCTGAAGTAAGTCAAAAATACCCGTATTTCACTGATTTACGTTCTGGAGTAAGCCAAAAATATCCGGATTTCACTGATTTGCGTTCTGGAGAAAGCCCAAAATACCCGGATATCATTGCTTTATGTTTTGGAATAATTCGATATTATTTTGCGAGAATGATATTCGGATTCCTGAGTATTAAATCAGGGTTGTTGGAGAAATGCTGATTGGTTACTGAAAAACTTAGATCATTTGAATGGAATTATTGAGAAAGAAATTCGATAGTAAAAAAAAGCCGTTGACAAATCACTCTATGTAATGTTAAATTAACCAACGTTAGTAAACACTAATAAAACCACATATTGAAATTCGCGATACAGAATGATATCTGTTTGCGGTCTTGGTAGAGACTTCTCCCGCATGCGGCACAGGACGCATAGATGGGTGGAGTCTATTTTTTTACAGTAATTCAGACAAACAATCTCTGGTTCAGGTGAAGCAAAGGATAAGTCTGAACGACAATGAAAAAAGGAGGATGACATGAAAAAGAGAAAAGAGTTTTTGACCAAAGCATTTGCAGGAGCCATGGTAGTTGCCATGACAGCGGGAACGATGCCGGTGAGTGCATTTGCTGCAACAGGAAGTGCACCGGTAAAGGATGGCACATATACAAAGACAGCATCCGTAAATGCAAATGATCCGGTTGTGGCAGAAAATGATGAAGTCGGTGAGTGGGACAGCTATGATGTTGATGCCACATCAGGAGCTACGGTAACTTCTACAGCAGTTAAAAATGCGATTGCGGAGGCAATTGCTGAAGCCCCGGAAGCAGAAAAAGAAGTGCAGTACAAATATGTGAGAAAAAATAATCGATAAATGAGATAGTTGAAAAAAGATTTCAACAATATTGAGAAAATATTTCGATAATCGAAAATGTGAAAAAAGTGTGTTGACGATGACTAACTCTAATGCTATTATAACCGGCGTTAGATAGTACTAATAAAGTTTGCAGAAAACTAATAGAGATTAAGAGTGAAAAAGCAGACGATATTAGTTTAACTGACAGAATTTTTATGATTTGTATAAAAATCTACACTCGGAAAGCAGTATTTGCGGTTCTGTATTGGATGTTACCGAGTGTATTATAAAAAGGAGGATTTTATGAGAAGAAAAAAACTTTCGATGAAAGTAGCAGCAGCAGTTCTGGCAGCAGCTACATTTATGAGTACCTGCCCAACAGCAGCATTTGCAGTAACAGCAAATAAAGTAGCTGCAGATGGAACGTACACAGCTACATCTCATGTGACCAGAACAGCAGCTGATGTGGATGATGAATGGAATGAATACGATGTAGATGTGACATTGTCTGTTAAAGATGGAAAATTTTCCGATATTACGGTAACTCCGAAAAATGGATATGACGAAGCAACAAATAACAGCTATTTTAGTAAAGCTTATTCCAAATCAAAAGGATTTCAGACTCTGCTGAAAGGACAGGATGCCACAGAAGACACAATCAATCAGTGGTCTACCGTATCCGGCGCAACACGTACTTCAAAAGCAATCAAAGATGCTGCTTTAAATGCGATTCAGCAGGCACCGGAAGCACCTGTAAAACAGGAGGCATATGTGCTCATGAATATTCCGTATGCAGCATTTTATGCAGCAGAAGGTGATGCGGATTTGGATGCAGTTTCTTCTGCAACAAAGATGAAGACAAGAGCATCTCTGGCAGCAGGTTCTTATCATGTAAACAAAGACGGATCTGATATCAGCGGTATTACATATCCGGTAAAAGTAAGCGATCTGGCTGTTTTGACTGGAAAATATACTCAGATTACAGATGAGAGTAAAGTAGATATTACAACAAGTATCAAAGGAAAAGAATCTACCACTACTTATACAGGAAAATGCGTTGTTTGAGAGTGGTGATTATTCTTATTATGTATTGAGTGAGACTCCTGCTTATTACAAAGAATTAACGGTAAATGCAGATGGTTCTCTCAGTTTTGGCGCAGTAAAGGGAAATGAAGTAGCAACTTTAAAAAATGTTACAAGTGAATTTACTACATCTACGAAATATGGTGATTATCAGTTAAATCTTGAGGGACTTCCGGAAGATATTAAGACGGTATATGGTGTTACTATCAGCACAAAAGAGGGTGACAATTACGGTCTGCGTCATGTGGAAAATATCTGGAAAATTTCAAAACTTGCATGGAGTACAGGATTTGTAACAGAGACACATGGTTGCCAGCTTTCCTACGCAAATTATGTATCCATGATGGGTCAGACAATCAATAAAGTGACTTACTATACAAACGCAGGTGTATATGAGATTCCGATGAATGAGTATGTTCCTGTAAAATTTGAAAATACAGTAACTGTTGCAAATGCACCTGCCACAGATGGAAAAACAGACGTTATAATTACCGGTTTACCGGCAGATTACGAAGCCCAGTACAGTGTAGAAGGTCTGAAAAATGTTGCTGTGAAAGATGGTGTATTAAGTTTTGATAAAGATGCAGCAGTTGGTCAGTATACATTGAATATTACAGACAAAAATGGAAAATATGCTCCTCTTTCAGCAAAATTTGAGTTGACAACAGATAAAACAGTGGCTTCTTATGATGATGCCAGTGACAGCCTGATTGCTGCGAAAGATGCAACAGCAGAGGATCTGGGTGCATATATTAAAAACATTACTTCTGTTACCGTCAATGGAAAAACATATGCGGCATCAGGAAAAGGTGTGGTTACAGTCATCAACAAAGATGGTTCTCTGAATGAGTCCGCAACCCCGTTTAAAGATGCAAAAGCAGGGGATCAGTTTAACATTTCTGTGAAAGCAACCGGTTATGCAAATGATGTAAC
>CABRZK010000206.1 GCA_902475415.1 uncultured Eubacterium sp. | reverse complement strand
AGCTTACCGAGCATTACTGGATGGTGAATCCGATGAGTCAGGAAAGCCTGGTAAGCTGCATACGATACGTTCCGAAGCGTTCTCCTTCCGGCGGTGTCGGGAGTGCATTGTAATAAGCATATTTAGTAACCCACGGCTCAAACTTTGCGATGCTTTCCGGTGCATGGTAATAATAAAGCCAGTGCTGTAATTTGTGTCTGTACTCCTCTTTCACACAGTCTACATAGATCAGACTGCGCAACGGCTGGTATGTAATGTCTCCCATAGTAAATAACCTCCTTAAAATGGTGTGCAGAAAAATTACTGGTTCATCCATACTGATCGTAGATGACAAAGGTTCTGCAGATGGGTATGTCCTGAACAAAATAAGAATCATTCTGCATTTATCTGATACTCAGATTATACGTTCTCAAACAGTATCTTGCAAACAGGAAAGAAAGATGATAGGATAAGTTAAACTTATGGAGTAAAACGGTAATTACCAAAATTTTTTGTATTACCTCGGGAAAAATTGATACTAAAAAATGTAAACTATAAGAAAAATAAGGGGGAAACCATGACTTTACAACAATTAGAATACTTTGTATCAGCGGCTCACAATCTGAATTTTTCAAAAACGGCAGAAATGTTTTTTGTGTCGCAGTCTGCCATTACGCAGCAGATCCGCAGTCTGGAAAAAGAATTGAAACTGGAGCTTTTTATCCGGAAAAACAATCGTATCTCGCTGACGGATGCGGGACAGGTATTTATGCGCGAAGCGGAACAGATTCTTGCCAAAGTCAGTGATTCCATTGAAAGAGTTCATTCCGTACAGCGTGGACAGAAAGGTACCCTGCGGATTGGCTATATCAAGTGTATGGAAATGAGCAGTCTGCCAAGAGAAATACAAAACTTTTATTCTAAATACCCGGGTGTCAGCATTGATCTGAAACGTGATAATGCAGTGGCTTTACATGATGATTTTCTGATGGGGGAATATGACATCATTTTTAACGTAGAAAGTCCGCTGCTCTCCTATCCGGCATCTGACAGGGTGATTAAAATTGGCGAATATCCATTTTTGGCGGTAGTTCCACCGGAACATCCACTGGGACATAAGGATGTGATTACCCAGGAAGATTTAAAATACGAACGGCTGATCATCCACAATTTCAGCCGCAGCAAGTCGGAATTTCCGGATGATTTTCCGGCCGGGTATCTGAATGACGATCTGATGTCAAATATCGCAAAAACCAACGATGACGCGGCTACGATACAAACTATGGTCGCCGCCGGTATGGGAATCGGCATTCTGACAGAACTGGAAGTAGAAAAGGCGTCCATGCCGTTAAATCTGTCATATATTCCACTGGAAACAAATGGCATTCATGAGATTTTATATGTGATTTATTCCCGTGAAAATGATAATCCGCTGATTCCGTTATTTTTAGATGGATTACTGGGATAAAATCAGAGCAGTCTTTGTTCTGCGCGCAAAGAGATTTTATTTTGTACCAAATTTTGAAGGATTTTCTCTAAAATAAAAAAGTTCCACTCCTGACAGAACAGATCATTCTTTTTCACAATCTGTCCTGTCAAAGTGGAACTTTTTATATTTTTTATAAAGATATGATATCAAAATAGTTCTATAGTGATATTCCATACTTTTACATAAAGAATCTAATCTTATTTACAGACTTTTTTAACGTCTTAAGATTATATCAAATAAGATTATCTTGCTTTTGTTTCAATTTCTGTTGTCAGTTTTTCAACAAACTCTTCTAATGGAAGAACGGTTGTCTCTTTCTGACCATGGAGACGGTATGCAACGGTTCCGTCCTCTTTCTCTTTCATACCGATAACAAGCAGGTACGGTACTTTCTGAACCTGTCCTTCTCTCATACGGTAACCAAGCTTCTCAGCTCTGTCATCTAACTCTACGCGGACATCTGCTGCATCCAGTGCATCATAGATTTTCTGCGCATAAGCATTCAGTTCCGGATCATCTGTTTTAACCGGCATGATACGTGCCTGAACCGGTGCTAACCATGTCGGCAGGTTTCCTTTTGTCTCCTCAAGGATATAAGCCATGAAACGATCCAGAGAACCAAGAATTGCACGGTGAAGAACAACCGGTGTCTTTTTCTCACCGTCACGGTCTACATAAGTCAGCTCAAATTTTGCCGGCAGACAGAAGTCGAGCTGGCAGGTAGAAAGTGTATACTCATTACCAACAGCCGGTTTTACGTTTACATCCAGTTTCGGTCCGTAGAAAGCAGCCTCGCCAATTTCCTCTGTATACTCGATACCAAGGGAATCCATTACCTCACGAAGTGCGTTTTCTGCTTTGTTCCACATCTCATCATCATCATGATATTTCTCTTTATCTTCCGGATCACGCAGAGACAGAACGCATCTGTAGTCTGTGATACCGAAATCTTTGTAAGTAGAGAAGATCAGGTCTACTACTTTGGAGAACTCGTCTTTGATCTGCTCCGGAGTAACGAACAGATGTGCGTCGTTCTGGCAGAAGTGACGTCCACGTTCGATACCTTTTAATGTTCCACTTGCCTCGAAACGGAAATCATGTGCAATTTCACCGATACGGATAGGCAGATCTTTGTAAGAATGAATTCTGTTTGCATAGATCATCATATGGTGCGGGCAGTTCATCGGTCTTAAGACGAAAGACTCACCCTCTACTTCCATAGCCGGGAACATATTGTCTTTGTAATGATCCCAGTGTCCGGATGTTTTATACAGATCTACAGTACCAACACATGGTGTCATAACGTGCTGATAACCAAGTTTACGCTCTTTATTTTTGATGTAGTTTTCCAGCTCCTGCCAAATCACATATCCTTTTGGAAGGAACATCGGAAGTCCACGTCCAACCAGATCATCTACCATGAACAGTCCCATGTCTTTACCGATTTTTCTGTGGTCACGCTCTTTTGCTTCCTCTAATAACTGCAGATGTGCTTCCAGCTCTTCTGCTGTCGGGAAACATACACCATAGATACGCTGCAGCATTTTGTTTTTGCTGTCGCCTTTCCAGTAAGCGCCGGAATGTCTGATCAGTTTGAAGTGACGGCATAATTTTACGTTGTCTACGTGAGGTCCACGACAGAGGTCTGTGAAATCACCCTGTGTATAACAGGAAATATTGCCATCCTCCAGATTGGAAATCAGATCCAGTTTGTAGCTGTCATCTTTGAACATTTCCAAAGCTTCTTCTTTGGAAATCTCATGACGGATGATCTTTTTGCCGGATTTTGCAACTTTTTTCATCTCTTTTTCAATTGCAGCAATATCCTCATCACGGATAACATCATCGCCTAAATCAATATCATAGTAGAATCCTTCCGCTACAACCGGGCCAACCCAGAATTTTGCCTGTGGATACAGGTGTTTAACTGCCTGAGCCATCAGATGGGCACAGGAATGATTGAGCATATTTAACTGTTCATCTTCTTTAAAATTAACCATTGTTTTTCCTTTCCAGAACCTTGTTTATTAATCTGCTACTATAAACTAAAAAAGCACCTTTAAGAATACCTGCTACTAGATATACTTAAGGGTGCATATTATACACGGTTCCACCTTAATGTTTTACTTATTTAGCCTGTAACGCGGCAAAACGGTGACGTTTAAAAATCTTTCCTTATAATTCAGAGATTCTTTCACGTACAGCTCAAGACTGGTATTCCTGTATGATATTCATAAGCAGCTTCCACCAACCTGCTCTCTCTGGAATGTTTCAACATACAGTACTTGTTCTTTCATTGCTTTTCTCAATATCAAATCAGATTATAACATACTGAAAATTATTGTACAAGAGGTAAAATTATTCCTCTTCAGATTCAGGCAACTTTTCCCGCAGCCGAACTGCTTTTGCTGCCATGCGGCGTCTGCTGTCAGCTTGTGCGGCATAGTGTTTTTTTGTTGTATTGACATCCTTGTGTCCTAAGACATCTGCTACCAGGTAAATATCTCCTGTTTCCTGATATAAAGTTGTACCATAAGTACTGCGTAACTTATGCGGTGTTATATTTTTTACTGTTGTCACAAGGCGGGAATATTTTTTTACCAGATTTTCTACACTGCGCACATTGATACGTTTATTTTGCATGGAAAGGAATAAAGCTTCGGTGCTTCCCTCCTTTGGCTCCATCTTCAGTCGTTCATCCAGGTAGGCATCCAGTGCTTCTGCTACTTCGTCTCCAAAATATACCATAACTTCAGAACCACCTTTTCGGTGAACTTTAATACCGTTATTTTTTGGATCAATATCATTCAAATCCAACCCCACACATTCAGATACACGAATTCCTGTGCCAAGTAAAAGCGTCAGAATCGCCACATCCCGATTTTTCGTTTTGTTGTGATAAATCTTCTGACGTTCCGTTAATTTCTCACCGGATTCCGCCTCATCCAGCAAAATTGCAATTTCGTCCACATCCAGACGGATGATATTTTTTTCATGCTGCTTTGGCATTTTTACCAGTGCAGCAGGATTTTTTTCAATAATCTCTTTGCGAAAGAAATAGTTATAAAAACTGCGCAGGCAGGCAAGCTTACGCATCTGGCCACGCTCATCATTAGTATATTCTTTTCCTTTGTGATGATAAAGTTTCAGATATTGCAGATATTCTTCAATATCCATTGGTGTAATCTGTTCTAAAATGTCAATCGGAAAATCGATAATCTCCATCTTTGCCATTGCAGTGTTATTTTCATGTAGATAGTGAAAAAAAACGC
>CABRZK010000205.1 GCA_902475415.1 uncultured Eubacterium sp. | reverse complement strand
GACTCTTGGAGAATGAGTCTGGGCTGTAATCTTTGATATGCGGAGAGGAATTATGAGCGTTGTGGAATACAGAGAATACTCCGTTCTGATGTCGGTTTACCACAAAGAGAAGCCGGAGTATTTGAAGCAGGCGATTGAGAGCATTCAGGCACAGACATTCCCAACGGATGATTTTGTGCTGGTATGCGATGGACCGTTGAACGAACCATTGGATAACGTTATTACTAAAAAGCAGCAGGAGATGGGTACAACGTTGAGCGTTGTTCGGTTAGCGAAGAACGGTGGTCTTGGTAATGCACTGAATCAGGGAATCAAGCACTGTAAAAATGAGCTGGTCGCCCGGATGGATAGCGATGATATTGCCTATCCAGACCGTTGCGAGAAACAGATTAATATGTTCAATACGCACCCGGAAGTGAGTATTTGCTCAGGTGTCGTGGAGGAATTTACGACAGACCCAGAGGTTGTAGACACGAGGCGCGTTCCGCCGGAAACCCATGCGGAAATTGTAGAGTTTGCAAAGAAGCGGAATCCGTTCAATCACCCCTGTGTGATGTATAAGAAGTCCGCAGTCGAAGCAGTTGGCTCCTATCAAGATTTCTACTTACTGGAGGACTATTACCTTTGGCTAAGGATGCTGATGGCAGGGTATCAGGGCTATAACATTCAAGAGCCGTTGCTCCATATGCGGGCAGGCTCGGATATGTATAAACGGCGTGCGGGTTGGAAATATGTTAAAACGCAGAAAAGACTATTTAAGTTCATGAAGGACAGCAGGTTTATTGGGAACTGTCAGTTCATCAAGGGTTGCGTGATCCGTAGTGGATCGGCGCTGGCTCCCAACTGGCTGCGGAAGTTTATGTTTGAGAAAGTGTTGAGAAAGTAAAGAGGAGTTAATTAGATGAAGATTGGAATCCTTACTTATTACGGCGTACATAATCATGGTGCTGTTTTACAGGCTAATGCATTGAAGACAGTAATGGAAGGTAAAGGGCATGAGTGCGGTTTCCTTGAGTTCGAGCGTAGTTACTCGAACATTTCTCAGCAGCAAGCTAATAAGTACAAATTTGGATTGGGCAGTATTGGTTTCTATGCCAAGTACATGATGGAAAAGGGCTTGGGAAATATTCTTTATAATGTAAGTAAAAAACGGACACTAGGGAAATTTAGAGCTGTCAATATTCCGATGATGGGTAAGTACGAAGATTTTACAGGAGACTTGGCTGTAATCGGGAGTGACGAGGTGTTCAGCCTTGAAATCGGTGTTAATCCGTTTCTGTATGGTAATGGTTTGAAGGCAAAGCACATCATCAGCTATGCAGGGTGTTTTGGTCCTACGACGTATGATGAGGTCGTTAAGCAAGGACAGCAGAAGATGATTTCAGATGGACTTCGTCGGATGGATGCAGTTTCCGTGAGAGATCAAAACTCGATGGATACTGTGAAAAAATCTGCCGGAATTGACGCAACACTTGTATGTGATCCAGTCATTCTCTACGGATATGAGAAAGAGATGAAATCCTTTGTGCCTCCGATGAAGGACTACATTCTTATCTACTCGTATGATAAGAACTTGAATGATGAAGCAGAATATAACCATATCAAGAAATACGCAGAAAAGCACAATCTGAAGATTGTATCAGTGGGCTACTACCATAAATGGTGCAAGTCTATTGATGCGTCACCGTTTGAGCTACTGGGATGGATCAAAAATGCAAAACTTGTTGTAACAGATACATTCCATGGTTCCGTGATGTCTATCATTTGCAATACCCCGGCAGTTGTAAAACTGCGTGGCAATCAGAATAAGTTGCGATTCCTTTTGTCGGAATACGGTCTGCTGGACAGAACAATTTTGGATTTTTCGGAAATGGAAAGCGTTGCAGACAAATCTGTGGATTTTGCTAATGTGAATGCCGCAATTCAGGAACGCCGTGCTGCTTCTATGAAGTTCTTGGATGATGCACTTGCTGGCTGCCGGTGATGAGGAAAAAGTATGTTGACGGTTGATTATGAAAAATGTACAGGCTGCGGGGCGTGCGTTCAGCGTTGTCCGAAGCGGTGCATTTCATGGACAGAGAGAGAGTTTGGATTTCGATATCCACAAATTGATAAAGATGCCTGTGTAAATTGTGGTCTGTGCGAAAAAGTGTGTCCTATCGATAAGGCACTCGAGGTTTCTGCCGAGCAGAAAGCGTATGCGGCTGTACATAAGGATGATGAAGTGCTGGCGAAAAGCACAAGCGGTGGGGCGTTTACTGCCATCGCCGATGCCATCTTTGCGCAAGGCGGCATTGTGTATGGTGTAGCGATGCTGGATGGTATGCGGGTTAAGCACATTCGGACAAGCGGTAAGGATGACTTTGAGGGACTGCGGAGCTCTAAATACTTGCAAAGTGATACCGGTACCACCTATCAGATGGTTGAGCAAGATTTAAAGCAGGGAAAAACAGTCCTATACTCTGGGACTCCTTGCCAGATTGATGGGTTGAAGAACTTCTTGGGGAAGGACTACGAGAATCTTTATACCGCAGATATTGTGTGCCATGGAGTTGGTTCTCAAGCCTACTTTGACAAGTACATGGATTATGCCAGAGAAAGATACGGCAAGATAAAGGTGCTACGGTTTCGATCCAAGGAGTACGCGGGGTGGAGTTGCGGCGGCGGCGTCGTCGTCGTCGATACTTCTAATTGCCTGAAAAAAATCCCGTATCGGGATTTTGATAATTATTACTACTCCTATTTTCTGTCTGGGGATATTTATAGAAAGTCCTGCTACACCTGTAAGTATGCAAATACGAAAAGAGTCGGTGACTTTTCGCTGGGAGATTATTGGGGTGTGGAAGCCTTGAATCTACCGCTACGGACTGAAAACGGTTGCTCCTTGCTGCTTGTAAATACTGAGCAAGCAGAAAAACTGCTTGAAACGGTGACTGATCTTGATAAAGTTGAAACCACAATTGAGCAAGCGGCGCATTGCAATAAGCAGCTTAATGAGCCATCGAGATTGCCGGGAAGCCGACAAAAACGAATCGAAGAATATGAGTCGATGAATGGGAGACAGATTCAGAAAGTGTATTTAAAGACTCATCGAAAGACAGTTGTAAAAGGAAAACTGAAGGCTTTGATGCCGTACAAGTTGAAATTGTTAATTAGAAGTAAAAGAACGTAACGGAGGGAAGGCTGTGGTAACGATAAGAATCAAAGGCGGATTGGGAAATCAGCTTTTTCAATATGCTGCTGCGTATTCACTGGCCAAAAGACTGAATCAAAAACTGAAATTAGATAGTTCTTTTTTTCCACAGCAGACGCTTCGTGGTTTCAAATTGGGACAGATGAATGTATCCTGCGCTGATATTGCGGGTGTTCAGTCTTCTATTGTTGAGTTGTATAAAAGTAGATACCTTAATAAAGCTCTCCGTAAGGCTAATATTAGGGTTCTTCCTTGTGGCAGCAAAAAAAAATACTTATTAGAAACACGCTCAGACATTGTACCAGAATTTTTTAGCATTAGCCAAACCGATATTTATATGGATGGATATTATCAAAGTGAAGAATATTTTGAAACTTATAAAAAAGAGTTGATCGAGCAGTTCACGCCCAATTATCCAAGTGAGCAAGAATATGAAGATGTACTCTCTAAAATTATAAAATGTGAATCTGTCGCCGTTCATATGAGACGTGGAGATTTTCTCAGCGCCCAGAATGATTCGAACCCCAATCATTATTTATTGGGAGAACAGTATTACCACAATGCTTTGAAGTATGCAAATGAACATCTGGAAAATCCTGTGTTTTTCTGGTTTTCTGATGATATTGACTGGGTAAAACAAAACTTTGGTGAAAGAGAGTACTTCCGCTTTGTTAGTTTGCATACAAAACATTCAGATATTGATGAAATGATGCTGATGAAAAATTGTAAGCACATTATTGCAGCAAATAGCACTTTCAGTTGGTGGGCTTCTTGGCTTAATGAGCATAAGGATGCCTTACATATTTGCCCAGCAAAACGGTATGGCAATTTGCGCATGATTCCAGAAAACTGGATCAAGATTGGAGTTGAGTGACTGAAATGAAAGTAATCCATATTGTGGATAGCCTAAATGTAGCAGGTGGTGTAAACAGCTTCGTATACGACCTATGCCTTGCTATGAAAAAACAAAATGTAGATGTAAGTCTGATTGGAATTCTTGACTCCAGTGAAAAAGATAACGACTCGGTGAAAAAATTGAAGGCTCATGGCATTGATGTCATTTGCCTCGGAGCGAAAAGCAAGAAGGACGCATTAATGCGATATCGTCCTGTGCTTCGAAAAGCTATCGCACAGATAGCAATTGATGAAGCAACAGTTTGCAATCTTCATTTGAAATTAAGCGTTTTACTTGGTGGAATGGCTACCATTGGGTTAAGAAATGTTAAATGTGTTGAGACGTATCATTCGCAATATAGCCATTATTCATTGGAATATAATTTGATGAAGCCTAGAATATTGCTTTATATTCCGTGCTCAAAATCGGCAGGGGTGGAAATGCAATCGCGCTTTCATGTGCCAAAAGAAAAAATGTGCGTAATTTCAAATGGAATTGATTGCGAAAATGTTAGTAAGGTAGTACCAGAAAAAAACAATAGTATAACGATTTTGTCTGTAGGAAGATTGACAAAACAAAAAAATTACCCAGTATTGATTGAAACATTCAATGAAATGGCTTCAAAAGATATTGAATACGATATTATAGGGTCGGGGGAAGATGAAGAAAAACTGAAACAGA